>ATTF01000059.1 GCA_000419545.1 Candidatus Pelagibacter ubique HIMB058 | reverse complement strand
TTTTTTTGCATTTGAAATAGCGATTTGTTTCAATGCTCTATGTTTTGATGGTGCAAAAGAAAATTTAAGTTTTAATGTAACAAAAGCTAAAAATTTTATAGATGGGTATAATTCAATTCGAAAGATTACAGAAATTGAAAAAAATAGCTTAAAAACTTTATCTCAAGGAGCAGCCTTGAGATTTTTACTCACAAGAGTTTTTGATGCTTTAAATACAGTTGAAGGTGCAATAGTAAAAGTAAAAGATCCTATCGAATATTTAAAAAGATTAGAATTTCATAAAAATGCAAAAAATTTTGAGGATTATTTTTTTTAATGAAGTATAAAATTTACACAGACGGAGCCTGCTCTGGAAATCCAGGTCCTGGTGGGTGGGGTGCAGTGATATTTGATCAAGATAATAAACAAAAAAATATTTCAGGAAGTGAGAAAAATACAACAAACAATCGTATGGAATTACTTGCTGCAATCATGTCATTAAAAAAAATAAAAACAAATTCTGAGGTAGTTATTTTTACCGACTCTATTTACGTTAAAAATGGAATAACTGAGTGGATGAAAAACTGGAAAAAAAATGGGTGGAAAAACTCGAGTAAAAAACCAGTTAAAAATAAAGATCTATGGGTAAAATTAGATAAACTATGTGAGGCTAATAGCGTATCTTGGAAATGGGTTAAAGGTCACTCTTCTAATGAATTTAATAATTTAGCTGATGAATTGGCTACTAAAGCTATTAAATAGCTTCAATAAAATTTTCTGCTGCAGATATTTCACATTGCGCAGTGTCTTCTTCAACCTTAATTATTTTCACGGTATTATCATCTACCATCATAGTATATCGCTCAGATCTCATACCTAAGCCTCGCTCTGTTCGATCAATTTCTGCTCCAAGAGCTTTAGTAAATTCACAGTATGGATCTGCAGCCATAAATATTTTATTTTCAACTTTTTGAATTTTCCCCCATGCTTTCATCACATTTGGATCATTGACCGATATACAAATAATTTTTGTAACTCCCTTTTTTTTTGCAGC
>ATTF01000058.1 GCA_000419545.1 Candidatus Pelagibacter ubique HIMB058 | reverse complement strand
CTTGTCAGCTATATAACGTATGATGGCCATAGACTGTGTTAATTTAACATCACCATCAATATAATAAGGAAGATTGGGAAACTCCAAACCCAATTCAAACTTTTTGTTTCGCCATTTATCACCTTCATCGCGCTCATACAAATGCTCTTCATATTTTTCTTCAAGATATTCCAAAAGAAGTCGAGTGGGTTGCACAAGGCCCTTAATTTTCCAATAACCTAGTATAGGGGACATGAATACTGTTTCCTGTGTGAAATTGTTATCCGCTCACAATTCCACACATTATACGAGCCGATGATTAATTGTCAACAGCTCATTTCAGAATATTTGCCAGAACCGTTATGATGTCGGCGCAAAAAACATTATCCAGAACGGGAGTGCGCCTTGAGCGACACGAATTATGCAGTGATTTACGACCTGCACAGCCATACCACAGCTTCCGATGGCTGCCTGACGCCAGAAGCATTGGTGCACCGTGCAGTCGATAAGCTAATTCCAACGCCATCAAAAATAATTCGCGTCTGGCCTTCCTGTAGCCAGCTTTCATCAACATTAAATGTGAGCGAGTAACAACCCGTCGGATTCTCCGTGGGAACAAACGGCGGATTGACCGTAATGGGATAGGTCACGTTGGTGTAGATGGGCGCATCGTAACCGTGCATCTGCCAGTTTGAGGGGACGACGACAGTATCGGCCTCAGGAAGATCGCACTCCAGCCAGCTTTCCGGCACCGCTTCTGGTGCCGGAAACCAGGCAAAGCGCCATTCGCCATTCAGGCTGCGCAACTGTTGGGAAGGGCGATCGGTGCGGGCCTCTTCGCTATTACGCCAGCTGGCGAAAGGGGGATGTGCTGCAAGGCGATTAAGTTGGGTAACGCCAGGGTTTTCCCAGTCACGACGTTGTAAAACGACGGCCAGTGAATCCGTAATCATGGTCATAGCTGTTTCCTGTGTGAAATTGTTATCCGCTCACAATTCCACACAACATACGAGCCGGAAGCATAAAGTGTAAAGCCTGGGGTGCCTAATGAGTGAGCTAACTTACATTAATTGCGTT
>ATTF01000057.1 GCA_000419545.1 Candidatus Pelagibacter ubique HIMB058 | reverse complement strand
TTTCGTGAATAAATTCAAAAATTTTTTATCTATAGCCATTTAATCATTAATTCTTATTAATTTAGGATTTTGTTTAATGTAGTTTTTTTTAGATATTTCTCTAAGAATTTTATTTAAAAATTTGTCTTTTGAAGCGTGAGTTATAATAATTATTGAAGATCTTTTTTTATTTTTATTTGGATTTTGAATAAGTCTTTTTATAGAGACCTTATTTTTTGAAAAAGTACTTGTAATATTTGATAGAACACCCGGTTTATCTAAAACTTCAAATCTAAAATATGCAGAGAATATTCTATCATTAATATTTTCAAATATTAATTTTTTTCTTTTTTTAGAAGATAATGAAAAAGGAAATTTTATATTACCTCTTAAAATAGAGGATATATCTGAAACTAAAGCAGAAGTAGTTGCTGACGGTCCTGCTCCTTCACCTTGAATTATACTCTGACCAATTGGAGAACCATCAACAATAACTGCATTTAAAACGCCATCAATACTAGCTGCATAAGTATTCTTTTTTAATAAAGTTGGGTGTACACGCTGATAAATCTTATTATTTTTAAGCTCTGCAAAACCAAGTAATTTTATTTTGTACCCAAGACTATTTGCATTGTCTATATCAATCTTATCAATATTATTTATGCCTTCTACAAAAATATTATTATTTAAAAATGAATTAAAACATAAAGATGATAAAATTTTTAATTTTGAAGATACATCATCTCCATTTAAATCAGATTTAGGGTTTGACTCTGCGTAACCTAATTTTTTTGCATTAGACAATACTTCGTTAAAACTTTTGTTTTCTTTATCCATTGTAGATAGAATATAATTAGAGGTTCCATTAAAAATTCCATAAATCTTTGTTATTTTATTTGCAATAAGTCCTTCTTTAAGAGATCTGATAATTGGTACTCCGCCACAGACAGAAGCTTCAAATTCTAAATTTACTTTATTTTTTTCAGCTATTTTAGATAATTCATCACCATATTTGGCAATTAAAGCTTTGTTTGCAGTAACTACATGTTTTTTATTTTTGAG
>ATTF01000056.1 GCA_000419545.1 Candidatus Pelagibacter ubique HIMB058 | reverse complement strand
TAATTATAATAAAAATCAAATTTTTATTAATGATTATTTGAATTTTGATTTAATTTGGAATACAGGCATTGGGTTTGGTTTTTTTAGCACAACGTCGACCACCTTATACTATTTAATAACCATATTAATAGGGATTGTAATTTTAGGTCTACTGTACCTAATTTTAATTTCTGAGAATATAGACAAGATTATTTATAGTATAATTATAGGAGGAGCATTAGGAAATTTTCATGATAGGTTGTTATTTCAAGCTGTGCCTGATTTTATCGATATACATTATAACAGTTTTCATTGGTTTACCTTTAATGTGGCAGATATATTTATAACAATAGGAATAATAGCTTTTGCACTAAGAGGCTTTTTTGTTAAAAACTAAAATGAGTAAAATAAATTTTATCTTAATTTTTATTTTCCTTTTAACTTCCTGTAATGGTTTAAAAGAAGCACGTAAAGTTTTAAGAAATGAAAAAATTACTACTACAGATGAGTTTTTGGTTAAAAAAAGAAATCCATTGGTATTACCTCCTAATTATGAGGAACTACCTATTCCAGGTTCAATTAAAGAAGCTAAAGAAAATCAGGAGGAAAAAATAAAAAAAATATTAAAAGCACCAGAAATTCAAGAGACAAAAAAATCATCATCGTCTGTAGAAAAATCAATTCTAAATAAAATAAGAAAGTGAAAGATAAAAAAATAGAAATTAAAAATAATTTTAAGCCAATAGTAAAAAGAAAAGGTATAAATAAAGAGTCATCAAAAGATTTTGATTATTTTTTTAATGAACTTCAAAAGGAAATTAAAGACAAACGCAAAACATTAAATATTCTAAATCAAAATTATATTTTTAATTTTAAAGTATCACAGTTAAATAAATTTAAAAAATTCAATACGATAGCTATAATAGGCATGGGTGGGTCGATTTTGGGAGCTGAAGCAATACATAGTTTTATTGGTGAAAAAATAAAAAAAAAGATTTATTTCTTTAATGACATTGATGAAAATAAAATTATTCAATTTAAAAAAAAAGAAGTTCTTTCAAAAGTTATTTTTATAATTATTTCAAAATCAGGTAATAC
>ATTF01000055.1 GCA_000419545.1 Candidatus Pelagibacter ubique HIMB058 | reverse complement strand
TAAGTTTAAAAAATAAAGATCAGTTCATAGGATATAACGGGGAAAAAGATAAACTTAATTCAATTTTATTAAAAAATAATAATCTACACATTGATATTTTAATTGATGAAAATCATTTAATTGGAAAAACAGATAAGGCTTCAATTTCAGATGTTATCGTAGAATCAGCTCTTTCAACCATAATTGATAATGAAGACTCGGTTGCTGCTGTGGATGCTGAAGATAAAATTAAATGTTACCGTAACTGGCTTGGCTTAATGAAAGGTGATTTAACAGCCAACATGGAAAAAAATGGAAAAAAATTTGTTAGAAAGCTAAATCCAGACAGAACTTATATATCGAAAGATGGAAAGAAAATCTCTCTTCATGGAAGAGCATTGCTATTAAATAGAAATGTAGGACACTTAATGACTAACCCTGCAATTTTACTTAAAGATGGTTCAGAAATTCCAGAAGGCATAATGGATGCGTTCATGGCTACGTTATGCGCTCTTCATGATTTTAAAAATAAAAATAACTCAAGAACTGGATCTGTTTACATTGTAAAACCAAAAATGCACGGGCCAGAAGAGGTTGCTTTTACTAATACATTGTTTGGAAAAGTTGAAGAAGCTTTAGGAGTTGAAAAGTACTCAATTAAAGTTGGGATAATGGATGAAGAAAGAAGAACAACAGTTAATTTAAAAGAATGTATTAGACAAGTTAAGAATAGAATAGTTTTTATTAATACAGGTTTCTTAGATCGAACTGGTGATGAAATGCATACTTCTTTTGAAGCTGGACCAATGATCTTTAAAGGGGACATGAAAAAATCAACTTGGTTGGGTACTTATGAAAACTGGAATGTGGATATTGGTTTAAGTTGTGGTTTTTCAGGTAAAGCTCAAATTGGGAAAGGTATGTGGGCTATGCCGGATCAGATGGCGAATATGATGGATCAAAAAATAGGTCATCCAAAATCTGGAGCTAATTGTGCTTGGGTTCCTTCACCTACTGCAGCTACTTTGCATTCAATGCATTATCACAAAGTGAATGTATTTGATGAACAAAATAAAATTAAATCAAGATCTAAAGCTAAACTTGATGATATTTTAGAAA
>ATTF01000054.1 GCA_000419545.1 Candidatus Pelagibacter ubique HIMB058 | reverse complement strand
TGCCAGCAGATGTCGGAGGCTACTGTGATGTTCTTGAGCAGTTTGTAGATGTTGCCCGCCACCACCGTATCTTTGACCCTGCCTGTGATTTTACCATTTTCCACCTTATAACCTAAGAGGACGTTGCCGGAAAAATCGCCTCCCAGCACATTACCCTGTTCTGCTCCCATCAGGTATTCGACAACCAAGCCTTCTTTGATATCGGCCAGCAATGATTCAAAACTGGCTTCACCCGGCGTCAGCGTCAGGGCGTTTATAGAAGGCGCCGGTGCTCCGCCCCGCCCCCTGGCTCCGTTTCCGGTGCTGACCTTTCCGGCTCTGGCGGCTGTCTTCAGATCGTAATAGAAGTTCATCACCCTGCCGTTTTCAACCAGAGGCGTCCGCCGCGTAGCCGTTCCTTCGTCGTCGCACGGCGCAGATGTCGGGCGCATCGGCAGCATGCCATCATCATAAAGGGAGAATTTTTCGCTGAACACCGTTTCGCCGAGTTTGTTCACCAGGGGTGAAGCCCCTTCAAACACCAGCTTACCGTTAAGCGCCGATGCCAGTGCCGGGATGAAAGCGCTGGCCACGCCGGACGGGGTAAAGATCACCGGTAGTTCGCCAGACCGGATTGAGACGTTCTTGCTCGCCCGGTCAAGTTGAGTTAGGACATTGGCGATGACGGTATCAGCGTTTTTGATGACACGGCAATCGTCTTCGCCGTCACCCACAAACAGCATGTCGGTACCCCGTATCCTTGTGCCCTGAATGCCGATACCCATGACTGTCTTTTTGTAATGAGCCATACCGCCACGGGAATTGGCAACCGTCACCGACATCCTTGCGGTTTCCGCCCCACCATCACATCTGACCTCAGGATAGCGGCTGGTGATCTCGGTAATCATCTTTTCACCGATAGCGACCAGTTCATCGGTACTCACTTGAACAACAGCGTCGTCCCAGATTTCAACCTTGGGATAACCTTGCGGTTCCGGCAGCTCGTAACTTACCGGCTGGCCGAACTGCGCCGTTTCCAGCGCCATCTCCAGTATCTTATCGCCGTCATCGGGTCGGGCGCTGACCCCCAGTCCCAGTCTACCGTTCTTGATGATACGCAGGGT
>ATTF01000053.1 GCA_000419545.1 Candidatus Pelagibacter ubique HIMB058 | reverse complement strand
AAAAAAAAATTGTTTAAAATATTTTTAAGTTCGATCATTTTTACTTCAATATTTTTAAATATTTACAATTTAGTGATTTTTCATCCATATCAAAGTATCTATTTTAATAATATGCTAAATAAAAAATATATTAATGGATTTGAAGGTGATTATTATGGATTATCATCAAAACATTTTTTCAGTAATCTAGATATTTTAGATAATAGAAAAAATATTAAAATTGCAGTAGCTAGTCATACCCCATTACAAAGAGGTTTAGAGGTATTCACTAAAACGTTTCAAAATAAATTCACAGTTGTGGGGCAAGAGTATCAAATGGCTGATTATATTTATAAAAATAACATTTCAGAAGTTAATCCAAAACTAAATAACAAATACAAAATACCTCCAAATTTTAGTAAGATATATGAATATAATATAAAAAAACTTAAAGTTTACGAAGTATATAAAAAAAACAAATAATGAAAATATTTTTTTATAAGTCTTTAGTTGTAGTTTTCTTATTTCTAGTGAGCTTTCATTTAACATTCAGCTTTTTGTTTAAAAAAATTAAAACAGAAATTGCCAATAATTTTTCAAAAGATAAGATTGAAATTATTAAAGAACAAATAAGATCTGAATTACAAAATGCTATACAAAAAGAAGATTATATTAAGCCATCTGATGCAAAATTAATCAATCAATTTTTAATCAAAATAAAATCTGATTTAGATAAAAACAATTAGTTCATTTGATAGATATAAAAAAATTTATAATAATTCCCGTTTATAATGATTGGAAATCATTAAATAAGCTACTCTTCAAATTAGATAATAATTTAAGCAAAAAATTTTCTAATATTGAAGTAATAGTAATAAATGATAATTCTTCTGAAAAGATTTTAATTAAACGCAAAAAATTTTTTTCCTTAAAAAATATTAAAATAATAACTTTAAGTAAAAATATTGGCAGTCAAAGAGCCATTTTTGCAGGTATACAATACTTAGCTAAAATAAAAAAAGATTTTGTTGTAACAATAATGGATTCCGATGGAGAGGATGATCCAGCTCAAGTCTCAAAAATGATAAATGCAGCTTTAATGAATCCTGATAAAGTCATTACCTCAAATCGTAAAAAACGTAAGGAGTCCAAAATTATTATCTTTATGTATAAAATACATTTATTATTTACTTTTTTCTTAACTTTTAAATGGATTTCATTTGGAAACTTTACAAGTTTTAAAAAAAATAATTTAAAAAAATTACTTTCTAATAATAGCTCTAATTTTGCTCACTCAAGTTCTGTAATCAAAAATTGTGAAATAATTAGATTGTATGCTAAAAGAAAAAAAAGATATTTTGATAAATCCAAACTGAGCTTATTATCTCTCATCGAACATTCCTTAAGAGTTAACACAGTATTCCTCAATAGAATAACTTTAGTCTCTGGTTTTTACATTCTCTTAAGTTACATATTTTTTCAAAATAATTATTTTTTATTTATAGTGCTTTTTTTTATAACGCTAAACTTGCTTTTTTTT
>ATTF01000052.1 GCA_000419545.1 Candidatus Pelagibacter ubique HIMB058 | reverse complement strand
TAAAAAACCATTATAAAATTTTTTTTTGTTTTTTAGAGCTCGCAATGTTGGTTTGACTATTTTAGTTATAATTTTTTTTTCTAATGTGTTATTAATTAAAGGAGCTGGTGAAAAAGCTCCCATACCACCAGTATTTGGACCTTTATCATTTTCGTAAGCACGCTTATGATCTTGAGCGCTTCCAAAAAATTTAAAACTATTATTGTCTACTACAAGAAAATAACTTGCTTCTTCACCATCTAAAAATTCCTCCAAAATAAGTTTCTTGGAAGATTTAAATCTTCCACTAAAAATTTCCGAAGTTGCATTAATGACCTGTATTTGATTTTTACATATAGTTACTCCTTTACCTGCCGCCAAGCCATCTGCTTTTACTACTACAGGATATTTAATTTTTTTCAAAAATTTATTCACATCAGTAGAATTTTTACAAACTTTAAACTTTGCTGTAGGAATTTTATTTTCGAGACATATTTTTTTCATAAAAGCCTTAGAGCCCTCCAATTTCGATGCAAATTTATTTGGACCAAAAACTTTTATTTTATTTTTTCTTAGGTAATCGGCTAAGCCTTTTACTAGAGGCTCCTCAGGCCCTACTACGACATATTTTATTTTGTAAAATTTAACTAAATCTAATAATTTTTTAAAATTAAGAATATCTACATCTATATTTTTTGCTAAAAAAGAAGTTCCGGCGTTTCCAGGAAAACAAAAAATTTTATCAACTAGCTTTGACTCGGATATTTTTAGACATAATGCGTGTTCTCTACCACCACTACCAATTATTCCAATATTCATATTAATTCTAATATTGTATAATTTAGTGATGGTTAAAAAAAAAGCTAAACTTATTTTTAAACACAATTATTTTGAAATAGTAGAGGAAGGCGACTACGTTTTGTGTGCTATTTCAGGAAAAGAAATTAAGTTACAAGATTTGAGTTACTGGAATGTTGATTTGCAAGAAGCATATTTTTCACCAATTGAAGCTAAAGCAAGATATTAAAATTAAATAAATTTAAGATTATTTCCACCTTTTATGTGTCCAAATCCATTGATATGGATTTCTTATTATCATTTTTTCAAGCTGCGTATTTAGTGCTTCAGTAAGACTAATTTTATTTTTATATTTTTTATTATTTATTGGATCAAAAAACTCAATTATGAAGTTATCATCTTTGGTTCTTTCAACAAAAACTGGAACAATTTCTAAATCAAATTTTATAGAAAGTTGTGCAGGCAAGGTAGTTGTGAGTGCGCTTTTATTAAAAAAGTTAATTGTTTCTCCCTCACTTACTCTTTGGTCTATCATTAAAGCGACTGAGTAATCTTTTTTTAAATATTCTATTGCTTTTCTTACTCCATTAATTCCTTTTTTGATTTGATTGTTGCAAATATATTTTTTTCTTAAAAATTCCATTAAAGGATTTAGAAATATATTATTTAAAGGCCTATATATTGTAGCTAATTTAATATTTTTTTTTGTAATTTCCATAGACATCATCTCAAAATTAGCAAAATGACCTGAAACGAAAAT
>ATTF01000051.1 GCA_000419545.1 Candidatus Pelagibacter ubique HIMB058 | reverse complement strand
TTGATCTAAGACTGGAAGATGGCAATGGTTTAGATGTTGTAAAAGAGCTTTCTAAAAATAAAAAAGAGAGCAGAATAGTGATGTTAACGGGATACGGGAATCTACCTACAGCTGTAGCGGCAGTTAAAGCTGGAGCTATCGATTATATTGCTAAACCTGTAGATGCAGACGATGTTGAGTCGGCTTTGCTAGCGTCTCCAGAATCAAAAGCTAAGCCTCCAGAAAACCCAATGTCAGCTGACCGAGTTAAATGGGAACACATCCACAGAGTTTTTGAATTATGCAATAGAAATGTTTCTGAGACCGCTAGAAGACTTAAGATGCACAGGAGAACTCTTCAAAGAATTCTATCTAAAAGATCGCCTAGATAAACTAAATTAAATTTCTTATTTTGATAATCTGATTAATTGCAAAAGTGGCAATTAAAATTTTAAAAAGTTCCGCTAAAAGAAAAGGTTGAGCACCTAGTTTAAATATTGGTTTGTCCCATCCAATTAAACTTCCTAGCCATACCATACCTAGTATATAGATAAAACTTGTTGCAAAAGTAAGTTTTAGAAAATTTGTAATTAAATTTTTATTATAATTAAATTTTCCAGCTAAAAACACGGCAACTAAAAATCCAACTAGATAACCCATTGTAGGGCCTGTAAAATAAACAAGTCCAACTCCTTTTTCTGGTGTGCCAGAAAAAACAGGTAATCCAATAATGCCTTCAAATAAATATAAGGTTACAGTTGCCAAGCCTAATTTCCAACCGAAGGCAGCACCTATCATTATAACAACTAAAGTTTGCATTGTCATTGGCACTGGGTAAAACGGAATTTTTATTTTTGACGAAACAGCTAATGCAATACTTCCAATTAAAGCTATGAAAGCATATTTTATAATTTTAGAAGATTTTAAACTTTTTACCAACTCCATAATATTAATTTAACTTTTTTTTCATTAAAATCTAGTGCTTTGTTAATTGAACAAAAACGTCCTCTAAATCGCCATCATCTGTTGAAATATCCTCAATTTTAATATTATTTTTACTCAGATAATTTGCAATTTCAGCAAAATCTAATGAGTTTTTTTCATAAGAGGCAGCAATTAAAGTATTAGAAATAATTTTAAATTCTATTCCATCCATTGATAGTGAAGAGTTAATATCAACATTTTTAACTTTAAAATTTATATTTTTAGTTTTGATCCTTGCTAATAGTTTTTCAGTTGTATCCAAAGCAACAAGATTTCCCTTGTCGATTATTGCTATCCTGTCACACATTTCTTGAGCTTCTAAAAGATAATGAGTTGTTAGAATTACAGTAACTCCTTCATTATTTAGTTCTTTTACATTTTTCCAAAGGTTATTTCTAAGTTCAACATCTACGCCTGCTGTTGGTTCATCTAAAATTAGTATTGGTGGTTGGTGAACCATAGCTTTAGCAATTAATAATCTTCTTTTCATTCCACCTGAAAGACTTCTTGCGTAGGCATTAGCTTTATCTTCTAAAGCAACCATTTTTAAAATTAGGTTCGTTATTCTATCTTTTTTTGATATGCCGTAGAGACCAGCTTGAAGATCAAGAAGTTTTTTTGGAGTAAAAAAAGCGTCCAAGTTCACCTCTTGAGGAACAATTCCTAAA
>ATTF01000050.1 GCA_000419545.1 Candidatus Pelagibacter ubique HIMB058 | reverse complement strand
TTTTAGAAATTTTAATGCTTTTTGGTATTACATTATTTTTATTTTTTTTAAATCCAAAAATATTAATCAGTTGTTCAATTATTTTTATTTTTTTTGGACTCTTATTTAGTAAATACATAAATAAAAAAGCTCAAAAATGGGGTGAACAAAGACAAAAATTTGCAGGTTTAAAAATAAAAGAATTACAACAGGGCTTTAGTTCAATAAGAGATATAAAAATACACAACAAACAAAATTTTTTTGCTCAGTCATTTTCAGAAAAAAATAAAACTGAGAGTGTGAGTAATTTTAATAATACTTTTTTTTCTGGTTTACCAAAAATTCTATTTGAATGGATAGCGGTAATCTCAACAATAATATTTCTTTTTTTTATAAGCCAAGAAAATAATTTAAAAAATTCTTTACCTATCCTTGGAGCTTTTGGAGTTGCAGCTTATAGACTTATACCTTCTATTACCAGAATATTACATGCAAACCAATCTTTAAAATATTGGTTTCCTATAACCAAGCCATACATTGAAAAAAGTTTGGATAATAAAAATAAAAATATAAAAAATGTAATTAATGTTACTCATCTAAATGATAAACCATTATTGAGTCACAACAGTGATCTATATTTTAAAAATATTAGTTTTAAATTTGAAAATTCGAGTAATTATGTTTTAAGAGATGTTAATCTAAAAATTTCTGAAAATGATTTTATAGGTATTTCTGGTGCTAGCGGGTCTGGTAAAACTACTTTAATTAATCTTCTACTAGGACTTTACTATCCTAGTGAAGGACAAATTTTTATTGGTAAAACTGATATTTATAAAAATTTAAATTTATGGAGGAACTCAATAAGCTTTATCCCTCAAAACGTTTATATAATAGATGATACAATTGGAAATAATGTTGCTTTTGGCAATGATAAAAAAAATATAGATATTAAAAAAGTTAATAACTCATTAAGAAAAGCTAATGCAGATAAATTTGTAAATAAACTCAAAAATAATATTGATACGCAGTGTGGTGAATTAGGAGAATTCTTTTCTGGTGGACAAAAACAAAGAATTGCAATTGCAAGAGCGTTTTATAACAATTCGAAAATTTTAATTTTTGACGAATTTACAAATTTTCTTGATAAAAAAAATGAAATCAAAATTATTGAAGAGATATCTGAAATGAGAACTAAAACCAGAATATTAGTAAGTCATAGTGAAACAGCTCTATCAATGTGCTCAACAGTTTATGAATTACAAAAAGGAAAATTAATAAAAAAAACTTTAACAGACAAAAAGATTTAATGAATATTCTGCTTATAAACCCAGGGAGAAAAGATTACTTAGTTAAATATTTTCTTAAGTTGCTTAAAAAATATAAAGCTAAACTATTTTTAATAGATCCAGATAAAAATATTCCTGCATTTCAAGCATCAAAATTAACAAAGAATTTTATATGCCCAAAAGCAAATAATTCAAAAAAATTTTTCTCTTACCTAAAAAAATTTATTTCAAAAAATAAGATTGATATTATTTTTCCGACTTCTGATAGAGAACTTGAAATTCTAGCTAGTAAAAAGTTATTTTTTTATGAAAAAGGAGTGAATGTAGTTATCTCAAATTTTGAGGTTATAAAAAATTGCCAGAATAAGATTAGGTGCTCAAAATTTTTAAAGAGGTACAATATTTTGCATCCTAAAATTATTTCTAAAACAAAAATTAAAATTAATTTACCCGTGATAAAAAAA
>ATTF01000049.1 GCA_000419545.1 Candidatus Pelagibacter ubique HIMB058 | reverse complement strand
CTTGGGCGACTGCCTCCCTTGCGGGTTAGCCCATCGACTTCAGGTGTTACCAGCTTTCATGACGTGACGGGCGGTGTGTACAAGGCCCGAGAACGTATTCAACGCGCTATGCTGACACGCGTTTACTAGCAACTCCGACTTCACGCAGGCGGGTTTCAGCCTGCGATCCGAACTGAGGATGGTTTTGGGGATTAGCTCCCGGTCGCCCGGTGGCAACCCATTGTACCATCCATTGTAGCGTGTGTGTAGCCCAGGGTATAAGGGCCATGCTGACTTGACGTCATCCCCACCTTCCTCCCCGTTTTGCGAGGCAGTATCGCCAGAGAATATAACTGGCAATAAGGGTTGCGCTCGTTGCAGGACTTAACCATACACCTCACGGCACGAGCTGACGACAGCCATGCAGCACCTGTGATAGCTCCTGACTTAACAGGTCGTTCCCCTTTCGGTTCACTACTTCTAACATGTCAAACCCTGGTGAGGTTCTTCGTGTAGCATCGAATTAAACCACACGCTCCGCTGCTTGTGCGGGCCCCCGTCAATTCCTTTGAGTTTTAGTCTTGCGACCGTACTCCCCAGGCGGGGTACTTAAAGCGTTAGCTTCGGCACAGAAAGGGTCGATACTCCCTATACCTAGTACCCAGTGTTTAGGGCGTGGACTACCAGGGTATCTAATCCTGTTCGCTCCCCACGCTTTCGGGCCTCAGTGTCAGTTTTGGCCTAGAAAACCGCCTTCGCCTCTGGTGTTCCTCCCGATATCTACGCATTTCACCACTACACCGGGAATTCCGTTTTCTCCTGCCATACTCAAGTCCAACAGTATCAGATGACCCCTCCCAGTTAAGCCGGGAGATTTCACATCTGACTTGAAAGACCACCTACGCCCACTTTACGCCCAATAAATCCGGATAACGCTCGCCTCCTACGTATTACCGCGGCTGCTGGCACGTAGTTAGCCGAGACTTATTCCTCAGGTACCGTCATTATTCTTCCCTGAGAAAAGAGGTTTACAACCCGAAGGCCTTCATCCCTCACGCGGCGTCGCTGGGTCAGGCTTTCGCCCATTGCCCAAGATTCCTTGCTGCTGCCTCCCGTAGGAGTCTGGACCGTGTCTCAGTTCCAGTGTGGCTGACCATCCTCTCAGACCAGCTACCGATCATTGCCTTGGTAGGCCATTACCCCACCAACTAGCTAATCGGAGGCAAACCCCTCTTCAAGCACATTACTGTTTTAGTGATCCTTCTTATGAAAGAGCACCACATGCGGTATTAGCACTTCTTTCGAAGTGTTATCCCCCACTTAAAGGCAGGTTGTTTACCTATTACTCACCCGTTTGCCACTATCCCGACTTGCGTCGGAACCGTTCGACTTGCATGCATAAGGCGCGCCGCTAGCGTTCATCCTGAGCCAGGATCAAACTCTCCAGGCTATTTTAAAACGAATTTACGCTGCTATAAAATTGGCTTGTTTTTCCTTCCGCTATCCAGTTGTTAAGGTGCCTCGTCAATTGCTGACGAAGTGAGATAATATCATAGTCGCTAAGGCCATGTCAAGGGTTGGGTCGCTGTCACACTGACGTTTAGCCAAACGTAAGGCGTAAATTCCAGTTACAGGATATTTTAATGATTCTTTGTTTTTAATTAAACAGATAAATACAGCTCTGGGAAAGACCTACACAAATCGACGATGACCGAATAACGTTGGCCTATACCAGGCGCAGTAACTCCATTTGGATAAACAGTTGCCCGTCAACCTCAATCGGTCCAATCTCTGTGAATCCAACTTTGGCAAAACACCGCTGTGCCCGTACGTTTTCTGGTAGAGTCCGTAGCTTTAATTTCTTGAGGTCGGTGTGGCGAAACGTATAATCCACAAGATCTTTAAGCGCCGCAACGCCATATCCCCGCC
>ATTF01000048.1 GCA_000419545.1 Candidatus Pelagibacter ubique HIMB058 | reverse complement strand
TTTTTTTGTTATTCCATATCGTTGTAATTCAGATAAATGAACTCCACCAAAATACATATTTTCTAAATCTTTTTTTTCTATAGAAAATAGTTGAGAGGCTATATTTTTTTCAGTGTGCATATTTCCTCCTATACCTCGCTCCTGATAACTGTCACCACTCACAATTAATTTAATATTATATTTAACAGCTATTTTAGGTGGTAAATTATATTGGCCAATTACAAATGGTTGAAATGGGTGAAGTAAATTTTCAAAAGCAAGCCTTGTTAGCTTTCTGTGTACAGCAGAATTAGGTGTATGTAATATATTATCAAATCCATTAGCTACCCATTGATCAAAATTTTTCCGACCAATTTCAGTATACATATTAGGTGCCCACGTCACAGTGAGTGGGTTCATTCCATATTTGTATTTGAGAATATGCGCTAAAAATTGGCTATCTTTCCCTCCACTTCCAGGTATCAAAATATCATAAGACCCATCTTTTTTTTTATGTTTAGCTAAAATTTCTTTAAGTTGGTCCTCTCTTTCTTTCCAATCAACCTTATCTTTTTTTTCATAATACCTGCAAGAAAGACAAACTCCATGCTCATCAAAAGCAACACCAAGTTTTTTTTCATCTTGTTTTATATTTAGCTGGGTTGAGCCCATAAATCTCTGATTTGACTCTACACATTTTTTACAAAAAATAACTTTTTCTGGTAAGCCGAATAAACTCTTATCTTTTGATGTCATTGATCGAATCTTCTAATATTAAAATTTAAGTCTAGCAAGTATTTTCTAATGTCTTTTAGGGAAATTCTATTATAATGAATTGAGTCTGCAAAAGCGAGCGCATCTGGATAACGAATATCTATCAACTTTTTAATGTGATCTAATTTTCCAAATCCACCACTGAAGATTAAAGGCACATTAGTAATCTCTTTTACATTTTTATATAAATCTAATTCAAATCCTTTTCTTGTTCCCTCTCTGTCAATAGATGTAATAATTACTTCACCGGCACCAGAATCTGTACCAATTTTAACCCAGTCAACAAGATTTATACCTGTATTTTGTTTACCTGACTCGATAAAAACCTCCCAAAAATTTTCTTTTTGTTTCTTTGCCTCAATAGATAAAACAATAGCTTGGGAACCATATCTGTTAGCTAAATCTGTAATAATTTTTGGACTCTTTACTGCAGCTGAATTAATTGCAATCTTATCAGCTCCTGAGTCAAAAAGTTTTGCCGCATCATCAACTTTTCTAATACCTCCACCCACAGTCAAAGGTACGAATATTTTTTCAGAAGCTTTTTTAATTATTTTATGTAAGCTATTTCTCCCGTATAAGCTGGCAACGCAATCTAAAAATAACACCTCATCTGCACCTTCGTTGTAGTATTTTAAAGCATATTGATTTGGATTGCCTACAACTCTTAGGCCTTCTAAATTTACACTTTTGATTAAATTTTCACTTTTAATATCCATTCTTGCAATAATTCTCATAAATTTTCTATTTTTTTAATGCTTCTTTTTTAATGCTTCTTCAAAATCTTCTAAATAGTCAATATCGATTGACCTTTTTTTAGGCATCTTATAATAAACCATTCCTTTAACTTTAAATTTTTTCGATTTTAAAAAAAATTCTGGTTTACTAATATAAATTGCTCCATTAGGTTTTTTACTGTTATTTGTAACTGATACTAATGAGTTTGATTTTTCTTTAATGATTTTTCTTATTGCACTATTAACATCACTTACTGTTCTCAAAGGAGAGGTAGGTTGGAGGTAAATAAAATAATCATATTTTTTTTTTATAAATTTAAGGACATGTAAGATCACATTATTTGGATGACAGCTATCCAATGAAAGATGATTTGGCCTCAAGTAATTAGGATAACTTGCGTATTTTTTCCCTAGTAAGTATATTTTTTTACTCTCTGTGCTCAGAAAAATATCATCTATAAATTTTGATTTTTTTGCAACAATCAATGACCAAGCAAATAAAGGTTTACCTTTAAATATTCTGATATTTTTGTTTTTTAGCCTTTTACTACCCAATCTTGCAGGAATTATAGCCAAAAAAAATTTTTTTTTGAACACTTTATTTTAAAAAATTATTAATTTGTTTGCTCTTCGAAATCAATCCAATTTCCTAGGTCTTGCCACTCTGTTTCATGAATAGGAAACACACCAACTTTGAATTTTTTCTTTATTAGTTTTTCTATTAAAACATTCATATCAATTTTTTGATTTTTTTTTATTAATTTTAATATTTTTACATTAAAAATATAAAGACCGGTGTTAGCTAAAAAAGAGGTTGTTGGTTTTTCATGAATTTTTAACAAATTTCCTCTCTTATTAATATGACATGAGCCATATTTAAATGTTTGGGTTTTTTTAGAAGCAACAACTGTTAAATCATTTTTATTCTCCACATGGTAGGACCATAAAGAATGATAATCACATTTTATAATTGTATCACAATTAATTACAAAAAAATTTTTAAGATTTTTTTTATTTAATTTTTTTAATGAGCCTGCAGTTCCAAGTGAATATTTCTCATGGATAAATTTGA
>ATTF01000047.1 GCA_000419545.1 Candidatus Pelagibacter ubique HIMB058 | reverse complement strand
TAGCGCATCCATGGCCTGGAATATGTTTTATTACAGAAATGATTTTATGTTTTTGACACTCACGAACTGTAATATCACCTAAAATTTTAACTATTTCTTTATTATATGAAAAACTTCTGGAACTAATAATTTTACTAGTATTTTTTCTTAATACATCTAAGACAGGTATAGTATTAATGTTTATACCAATGATCTTGAGTAGATTGCATAAAGATTTTAGATAGTTTTTATAAATGAATTTTGCAGATTTTTTATCCTTCTCAAAAATTTTACCAAAAAAATTAGCATTCAAATGATGATTAAAAATATCCTTTAATCTTGAAACTGTCGACCCCTCTTCATCTATTAAAATTGGAAAATTTTTACTTTTAGAGTATTTTTTAATTTCTTGAGTCAGTCTCTGTATTTGTTTCAATGAATAAATATTTCTTTTAAATAGAATTACACCCCAAGGACTTTCTTTTGCTAAAAGCATTTTCTCTTTTTTACTCAGAGTTTTTCCTTTTAAACTAATAATAATAGCTTTTTTTTTCATTGTGATTTAAGAAGATTCCAAAAACTTCTTGGTTTATCGTTTTTTATTTCGTTGGAAAAACCGTCATTAAATTCAATTACATTATCAGTATCATTCTTAAGAATTGGTAAATTTGATATTTTATCATTTAAGATTTGATCAATATTATTTAGATTAAACTCTTTATTTTTAATATTTTTGTTAGAGGAATAGAATTTATACGTAGTCCCAAAAAAGATGATAACTAAGATAAGAAAAAATATACTCACAAACTTTTGCATTACATTTTTTCAGGTAACGAGACTCCAAGTATCCTCATACCGTTTTGGAGCACAATAGCAGTAAGATTAATAATTGCAAAAATTTCGTTTCTTCTTATTTTTTCATTTTTTATGAATTTATATTTTTCGTCTTCATTGCCTTTGCTCCAATAAGAGTGAAATAAAGTTGCTAAATCGTATAAGTAAACGGGTATTTTATGTAGATCAAATTTATTAGAAGCAGATTCAATTATTTTTGGCCATTCGAAAACTTTTCTCAATATTTTTTGTTCAATTTCATTTAATTCAAAATCCTTATCGTTTAATTCTACCTTATTGGTAAATTTAATTTTTAAAGATCTTAAAATTGAATTTATTCTCGCATAAGCATATTGAACGTAAAAAACTGGATTATCTTTATTTTTTTCTTTAACTTTATCAAAATCAAAATCTAATTCTACATCATTACTTCTATTAAGCATCATAAACCTTATTGGGTCTTTCTCTACTTCATCAAGGAGATCTTGAGCTGAGATAAATTCACCAGCCCTTTTTGACATTTTAAATGGTTGGCCATTTTTAAAAAGTTTTACTAATTGACAAACTTTACAATCCAACAAAACTTTATTATCAGATAAGGCTGAAACAGCTGACTTAATTCTTTTTATGTAACCGGTGTGGTCGGCACCTAATATATTTATAAGGTTATCATATTTTCTATCTACTTTATCCATATGATATGCAATATCATTTGCAAAATAAGTCCAAGAACCATCATTTTTCTGAAGAGCTCTATCTGTATCATCCCCAAATAAAGTAGATTTAAAAATTAATCTTTTAACTTTTTTCCAATCTTTTATATTTTCTCCCTTTGGTGGATCAAGATACCCTTCTTCAACGTAATTTTTTTCTTTTAAAGTGTTTATCGCTTTATCGACCATGTTTCTATTTACAATATCTGTTTCGGACAAAAAGTTATCATGGGATATGCCTAGTTTTTTTAAATCATCTTTTATTAAATTCATTGAAGCTTCTAGTGATTTATTTTTTAAGAAATCGAAATTTTTATTGAAATCAGTCAAGTTAAGTTCTTTATTTTCATTAAGAATATTTTTTGCTATATCTTTGATATATTCTCCTGGGTAAAGATTTTCTTTATTTGGAAATGGTTTTTTTTCTTTAATCTCTAATATTCTATGATGGACTGACTCAACAAAATTTTTAATCTGGTTGCCATAATCATTAATATAATATTCTTTAACTACCGTATTTCCATTAAACTTCAGTAAGTTAGCTAATACATCTCCATATATTGCTCCTCTACAATGGCCTACATGCATTGGGCCTGTTGGGTTAGCTGATACAAACTCAATGTTATAGGTTTTATTTGAATTAAAACTTCCATACTTTTGGTTATTTTCTAAAATCAATTTTATATTTTTAATTAAAGCTGAATTAGAAAGCTTTATATTGATAAAACCTGGTCCAGCAATTTCAATATCAGCAAAATTTTCTATATTATCTAAAAAAAGCTTCTTAAATTTTTGAGCTAAATCATTAGGGTTTAATTTATTTGATTTTCCTAAAACCATTGCAATATTACAAGACAAGTCAAAATTAAATTGAGAAGGTGGGATTTCTAAGCTAACGTTCTTTAAATTATCGATATTATTTAAATTTAAATGAGATTTATTTTTTAAAACTAGATTTTCTATCTCTTTAAAATGATTTTCAAAAATATTCATTATATTTTATTATATAAATTTATTGCATATCTATCAGTCATACCAGCAATATAATCACAAATAGCTCTCTCCAAATCACTATTGTTTCTAATATTAGTTATAAA
>ATTF01000046.1 GCA_000419545.1 Candidatus Pelagibacter ubique HIMB058 | reverse complement strand
AAAAAAATCGTTACATGAAAAATAAAAATCTATGATCCCACTAAATTTTTCTTTTTCAAAGAAAATATTATCATGAAACAAATCAGCATGAATAATACCTTGAGGTAAGTTTTTAGGCCAATTAGTCTCTACATCGTTAAGATTTTCTTCAATCAATCTAGGAAGATCAATATGAATTTTAGAGCATTGACTTTTTACTGTGTCAAACAGATTTCTCCATGAGTTAATGGAGAGATCGTTTTGTCTTTTGATATTAAAGTTTTTTGTTATCTCATGCATTTTTGCAACTTCTATACCAACAGATTTACAATTATCTGGTGATAAATTGCTTTTAGCTTTTCCCTCTAAGAAAGTTACGATCATTAACTTTTTATTATTAAAATCTGTAATTACCTGTTCGTTATTATTTGTAATAGGAACAGGGCATTTAAAATTAGATTTATTTAAAGTAGTCATTAATTCTGAAAAAAAAGGTAGATCTTTTGTTTTCACCCTTTTTTCGTAAATTGTGAGAATATATTTTTTTCTATTAACTGATAAAAAATAATTTGTATTTTCAATACCTTCTTCAATACCTTTAAAGCTATCAAGTTTTCCTAAATTATAATTAGATAGAATATCTTTAAGGTTTTCTTCACTAAGTTTTGTATAAACAGCCATTAATTTAATTCTTTAGGTAACTTAAAAATAACTTTTTCTTCTGCTACTATCACTTCCTCTAATGATACATCTCTGTCTTTTTTTAGATTATTTATTAAGCTTTGGACAAGAGTATCTGGAGCAGAAGCTCCTGATGAAATTCCAATGGTTTCAGAATTAATTAATTCTTCGATTGGTAATTTTTCTTCTGAGTGCATTAACATTGATTTTTCGCAGCCTGCTTTTTTTGCTACCTCAACTAATCTCACTGAGTTTGAAGAATTTCTGCTCCCAATTACAAAAAACATATCACACTTGGGAGCAATCTTTTTAACTGCCATTTGTCTGTTAGTAGTCGCATAACAAATATCTTCTTTGATTGGCTGTTTAATATCTGGAAATTTTTCTTTTAGTTTTTTTATAATTTCAGCAGTATCATCAATTGAAAGAGTTGTTTGAGTTATATATGCAACAGGTTTTGAAAAATCTTTAATATCAAGTACCTCAACATCTTTAATAGTTTCTACTAATTTAATTGATCCTTTAGGAAGTTGTCCCATTGTGCCAATAACCTCTGGGTGTTTATCGTGGCCTATTAAAATTATATCATAACCTTTCTTGTATAGTTGCTCTGACTCTCTATGCACTTTAGAAACCAAAGGGCATGTAGCATCAACAAAAGATAATTTTTTTAAATTAGCTTCTTCTGGAACACTTTTAGGCACACCATGAGCAGAAAAAATCACTGGCCTTGAGTTATCTTTGATATCAGCTAATTCCTCGACAAAAATAGCGCCCTTTTTTTTAAGCGTTTCGACTACTTGTTTATTGTGAACTATTTCATGTCTTACGTAGACAGGCTTTCCGTATTTCTCTAAGGATTTTTCAACAATCTCTATTGCTCTTTTAACACCAGCGCAAAAACCCCTTGGAGAGGCTAAATAAATTTTAAGATTTTTTTTCATTTTTTTCTAAAAGATATTCAAGCAATATATGCGGAAATGTAAGTGAGGCCAAACCAATAAATATAACTTTTAAAATAGCAGAATTTAGTAAAAAGTAATTATTAAGCACATATAAACTAATCAAAAATAACAAGCCGGTTAACATAGTCAATGGCAAAGCTTTTTTTATAAATAAGTTACTTCCTTTTTTAAAATTCTTTTTATTAATTTCATATATTAAAGAAAAAGAATGTCTGATTGAGTGTAAAAAACAAAAATAAATTGTAAAAGCTACTAGAGGACTAAAAGCCCAATTAATTATAATAATTGATAAAGTATCTATAGAATGAATGAGTATATTTTTTTTTAGTAAAAAATTACTTAATAAACTTAATAATATCAAAGTAAGTAAAAAATCTTGGCTGATAGGGTTAATATTTGCATTTAAAATTTTGAATATTTCAAATGTTTCTTCTTGAGAAAAATATAATGGAGCCAGAACTACAATGGATCCTTTAAAAAAAAATAATACATTTGAGAAATAGTTGTATTTGATTTCACCAAAAACAGAGTCCTCTTTTCCAAAATGATAAGATGCCACTATTAAAAAAATAATTAATGTAATTATTGGAGCTATGCTCCATAATAGAATTATTATCAGTGATAAGGATACATAAGCCAAGTAAAATAACTCAATTTTCTTTAACTTAAATAATTTTATAATTTTTTTTCCTTTTTCATGATCTAGCGCCCCATGAGAAACACCAATGGTTGAAATAAGAAAAAAACAAATTATAGAAATATATTCTAAGTTTAAGGTAAAATTAATAAAAGCAAAAATTACACTCAGCCCAAAAAAAATATAAGTATGATATTTATTTAAAGAAAAGTTATTCATTTTAAAATAACGCTTTCAAAAAAGTAAATTTTGGCATTTTTAATATGATAGACAAGTCATCAACCAGGTTACTTTTGTTAGACATAAATTTGATAAATGTATCTGCCTTAACTTTAAACAAATTAAAAAAAATACTTGGCATTTTTTCTGGATTATTTTTAACTACTTTTAAGAATATCTTATCTAAAAAAATATATTTATT
>ATTF01000045.1 GCA_000419545.1 Candidatus Pelagibacter ubique HIMB058 | reverse complement strand
CTTTTTAAAATTTCTTCAACTTTTTTTAAATTTTCGCTATTAAACTTAAAATCTTTTGGCTGATCTTCGTGCACTTTTTTTAAACTCATCGATCCACCTCTCCAAAAACTATATCTAACGAGCCAAGAACTGCTGGCACATCTGCCAACATATGACCTCTAATTAAATAATCCATTGCTTGAAGATGTGAAAAGCCTGGAGCTCTTATTTTGCATCTATAAGGTTTATTGCTTCCATCAGAAATTAAATATACTCCAAATTCTCCTTTGGGAGCTTCAACAGCAGTGTATACGTCCCCTTTAGGAACTCTGTATCCTTCTGTAAATAATTTAAAATGATGGATTAAAGCTTCCATAGATTGTTTTATATCATCTCTTTTTGGTGGAGATATTTTATTATCTATTGATTTGACAGGGCCTTTAGGAAGTTTCTCAATGCACTGTAATATAATTTTTACGCTCTCTCTCATTTCTTCTATTCTGCAAAGGTATCGATCGTAACAATCTCCATTTTTACCAATTGGAATTTTAAAATCTAAATCTTTGTAAATTTCGTAAGGTTGAGACTTTCTAAGATCCCATGGAACACCTGAGCCTCTTAACATTACTCCAGAAAAACTATGATCTAACGCTTCCTGTTTTGATACAATTCCAATTTCAACATTTCTTTGTTTAAAAATTCTATTGTCAGTTAATAGACCTTCTAAATCATCAATTATTTTTGTAAATGATTTGCAAAACTTTTCGATATCTTCGACTAATTTTAAAGGAATATCTTTATGAACCCCGCCTGTTCTAAAATAGTTAGCGTGTAATCTTGATCCAGAAGCTCTCTCATAAAAAGTCATTAAAGTTTCTCTTTCTTCAAAACCCCAAAGAGAAGGTGTTAAAGCTCCCACATCTAAAGCTTGTGTTGTTACGTTAAGAATGTGGCTCAAAATTCTTCCAATTTCACAAAAAATTACTCTTATGTATTTAGCTCTTATAGGCACTTCCACATTTAATAGTTTCTCTGCTGCCAAAGCGAAAGCGTGCTCCTGGTTCATTGGCGCCACGTAATCCAATCTATCAAAATAAGGTAGTGCTTGGGTATATGTTTTCTGCTCTATTAATTTTTCAGTTCCTCTATGAAGTAAACCTATGTGTGGATCTGCTTTTTCTACTACTTCTCCATCTAATTCTAATATTAATCTTAATACTCCGTGCGCAGCAGGATGTTGTGGGCCAAAGTTTAAGCTTAATGATTTAGTTTTTTTTGTCATTTTTGTTTTCTTTTATTTCTTTAATGTAAGTTGTCCCTTCCCAAGGACTTTCAAAATCAAAGTTTCTATAGTTTTGTTCAAGTTTTACAGGTTCATAAATTACTTTTTTCTCCTTCTCACTATATCTAACTTCGTTAAAGCCAGTTAATGGAAAGTCTTTTCTCAAAGGATGTCCTTTAAAACCGTAATCGGTCAATATTCTTCGTAAATCAGGATGATTTTTAAATTTAATTCCATACATATCAAAAACTTCTCTTTCCATCCAATTGGCAGATGGAAAAATTTTTGTCAAAGAAACAACTGTTTGATTAATCTGAAATTTTATTAAAAGTTTTATTCTTAAATTATGTTCGTGAGACAAAAATAAATAAATTAGTTCAAATCTCTTTTCATTTTCTGGGTAATCTACTCCTGCAATATCAATAAGTTGTCTGAACTTACATTTTTCATTTGATTTTAAAAATTGAACTACGTCTAATAATTCATTTTCTTCTGTTTCAATCAAAAGTTCATTGTTTTCTATTTTCGATGACTTTACTTTACTAGATAATTCTGAATTTATTAATTTTTCGAGATCTGGTAACGAGGATGTCATCTTGTTTATCTTTCTATTGAGCCTTCTCGTCTAATTTTTTTTTGCAGTTGCAAGATTCCATACAGCAATGCTTCAGCAGAAGGTGGGCAACCAGGTATATAAATATCAACTGGCACAATTTTATCACAACCCCTTACTACAGAATAAGAGTAATGGTAATATCCTCCACCGTTTGCACAACTCCCCATCGAAACAACGTATCTTGGCTCTGGCATCTGGTCATAAACTTTTCTTAACGCCGGTGCCATCTTATTTGTTAATGTACCAGCTACAATCATCACATCTGATTGTCTTGGTGAAGCTCGTGGTGCTGCACCAAATCTTTCAAGATCATATCTTGGCATAGAAGTTTGCATCATTTCTACAGCACAACAAGCAAGACCAAACGTCATCCAATGTAATGATCCTGTTCTTGCCCAATTGATCAGGTTATCACTTGAAGTTGTAATAAAACCTTTTTCAGCAAAGTCTTTTGCTAAGTCTTTAAACTCATCTGGAATTTTATTCTGTTTTTCCAAAGTAGAATTAATTTTTATTCCCATTCTAAAGCTCCTTTTTTCCACTCATAAATAAACCCGATAGTTAAAACTCCTAAAAAAAACATCATTGACCAGAAACCTAGCGCGCCTATACCTCCCAAAGATATTGCCCAAGGAAAAAGGAAAGCTATCTCTAAATCAAAAATTATAAAAAGAATTGCTACAAGATAGAACCGTACGTCAAACTCCATTCTAGAGTCATCAAACGCCTCAAAACCACACTCATATGCTGATAATTTTTCTGGATCTGGATTTGACGGAGCAGCTAAAAAATTTGCTACTACAAAGCCAATGCTTAAAAAA
>ATTF01000044.1 GCA_000419545.1 Candidatus Pelagibacter ubique HIMB058 | reverse complement strand
ATTTTAGATAATTCATCACCATATTTGGCAATTAAAGCTTTGTTTGCAGTAACTACATGTTTTTTATTTTTGAGAGCGTTGAAAACTAATTCTTTTGCAGGACCTTCTGCACCTCCAATAAGTTCAATTATTAGATCAATTTCTTTTATTTTTGTTGCATCTAAATAATTATTTAACCATTGTTCCTTATTTATTTTAATTATTCGTTTACGCTTTTTATTCTTTGCAGAAACGTATTTAACTATTGGAATACAATTATTTTTCTCAGTTAAAATTTTTTTATTTTCTTTAAGATATTTAAATAAATAACTTCCAATGTTACCTAGACCCACAATAGCAATATTTAATTTTCTCATTTCAAACCTATTCTCTTGATGTAATATCAGGAAATTTTTTATTTTTACCCTGCATTATTAAATAATTGGAAATTTCTTTAATATTACATTTTTTTAATAAAGTGCAAATATCTACAATCTCATTGGTATTCTTATTAACATTATTTAAAAAAATATTATCTTTTTGCTTATTCTTTTTTACTATATCTAATTTTTTTCTATTTACTTTCTTCATTTCATTATCTTGTTTAATATTTTTTTTAGCAACTTTTTTATTTCTTTTTTTATCTTTAATATTCTTTTTGATTAACTTTTTCTGTTTATTTGACAATACTTTTAAATTTTCTTTAGTATTATTTTTTCTATAAATATTTACCTTTTTATTCCCATTTTCATTCTCACTTAAGTTTAATTCAACTAAATCTATTCTCTTGCTGCTATTTCTATTTATTATTTTTACTTCTAATGACAGATTTTCTTCAAAATATTGTTGGGCTTCTGCTTTATTCACACAAACATGATCGCCACAAATCAGCACAGTTTTAGGTTTGCTACAGTGAGTCAAATTGAATAAAATAAAAAATAGGAACAGAAGTTTCATTATTTTAAGCCAAGCTTTTCAGGAAATCTAAATAAAAGATTCATATTTTGAATTGCTTGACCTGATGCACCTTTAATTAAATTATCAATAGACGAAAATATTATAAATTTGTTTTTTAATCTTGTTTCACAAATTGAAATTTCACAATTATTTGTATTTAAAACGTTTCCTGATCCCATTGGAGTATTAATTTTAAGTACTTTAATAAATTTAGATTTTCTATAAAATTTAGCTAAGGTATTTCTTAAAATATTTACTGTTTTTCCTTTTTTTCCATAAATATAAATTGATGATAAAATTCCTCTAAATGTAGGAAGTAAATGAGGATTAAAAGAAAACTTAATATTTTTTTTTGTATGTTTATAAATTTCTTGGTCTATTTCACAAATATGTCTGTGGTTTTTTGTATTATATGCAAATGTAGAGGAATATAAATTTTTGTGGGAAAATTTTTTTTCAAAATTTTTTCCTGCTCCTGAATATCCTGATTTTGAGTCAATTGTTATGTTTTCTGTGTTTATTAAATTTTTTTTTATTAAAGGAATTAGTGGTAACTGTATTGAAGTAGGATAACATCCTGGATTAGCAATTATCCTAAAATTCTGTATTTTATCATTATTAAATTCAGGTATTGAATAAATAGATTTTTTTATTAATTTTATTGCCTTGTGTTTGATTTTATAATTTTGAAAGTATTTTTTTTTATCATTTAATCTAAAATCAGCTGATAAATCTATAAATTTAACATTTTGATTTTTATAATAGACTTTATTAACTAATTTTTGTGCTTCTCCATTAGGTAAAGATAAAAATGCCAAATCAATTTCATTCCAATTAATATTTTTAGCTAAAGATATATTCGGTAATTTTTTTTTTATTCTTTTGTCAAAAAAATAAATATTTTTACCAATATTTTTTGTAGCACATAAGTTTCTTAAATTTACTCTTGGATGTTTTGATAACATTAAGACTAAATCCAAACCTGTGTATCCAGTAGCCCCAATTACAGCTACATTAATTTTGTTATGCATAATACGATGCTTTATATCAAACTCTTTAATAATAGTTAATTCTAAATGATTATCTTTTAGAAAATTGAAAGCTTCTTCTAGCTTTTCTGTGACCGTATTTTTTACGTTCAACCACTCTTGAGTCTCTTGTGGTCAGCTTATCTTTTTTTAAATTCTTCTTTAAAGTTTCATCATAAGATATCAAAGCTTTTGAAATGCCCAAAATTATAGCTCCAGCTTGACCTGATAACCCTCCACCCTTTACTGAACATTTAACATCATAATTAGATGCTACTTCAGAAATTTCTAATGGTCTGGTTACTATTATTTGATGCACTGGTCTTTTAAAATATTCATTCATCTTTAAACCATTTACATGAATATTTCCTGTACCTTTTTTAATCCAAACTTTAGCTATAGATCTTTTCCTTCTTCCTGTTGCATATTTGCTTTCTTTAAAATCTAATTTTATTTTTTGTGATTTTATAGAAGTGATAGTTTGATTCATTATTTAACTATGTTTAACTTATTTAATTCTTCAAAATTAATAATTTTTGGTTTTTGTATATCGTGTGGATGACTATTACCATTATAGATTTTTAGTTTAGTAAGTTGTTTTTTTGATAGAGGGCCACCAGGTAACATTCTCTTAACTGCTAGTTTAAGAATATCTGCAAATTTATTTTTTGTTGCTAAATCAGATGGAGTTGTTTCCTTAATACCGCCAGGATGACCTGTGTGTTTATAATACTTTTTATTTTCAAATTTTTTACCTGTGAATTTTATTTTTTCAATGTTTGTTACTATAACGAAATCACCATTATCAATATGAGGATTATAGGTAGATTTATTTTTTCCTCTTAGAACAGTTGAAATAAATGCAGCTAATCTACCTACAGCAACATTTTGGGCATTGATTATATACCAATCATTTTTGATATCTTTTTTTTTAATAAATGGTGTCATAATTATGGGCGATAAATACAAATATATATATATAAAGTCAATTTATTTTGCGTTAAAATAATATAGGTTTAATGTACTAAAAACTAATAAGACGCCTGTTATCTGGTGTAATGAGGCTAAATAAATATTTAATCCACTAATTAAGGTAATTATTCCTAAAAATACTTGAAGAAATAAAATAAAAGAAAATATCTTGATTGGCTTATAAAGCTTTTTAATTTTTT
>ATTF01000043.1 GCA_000419545.1 Candidatus Pelagibacter ubique HIMB058 | reverse complement strand
AAAAAAAAATCAATAGAATGGTTTGCATCTGCGTGGGATTTAAATAGTTTAAAGTTTTTGAAACAATTTAACTCAAAATTCAATAAAATTGCCTCTGCAATGATCGTTGATGAACGGTTGATGATAGAAGTGGCTAAAGAAAAAAAACATACATTTATTAGCACCGGAATGTCATCTTTTAAGGAGATTAATAAAGCAGTTAACATTTTTAGAGAAAATCATTGTAGTTTTGAATTGATGCAATGTATTTCTGCTTATCCTTTTAATGATGAAAAAGCTAACTTGAATATGATTGGTATATTAAAAGATAGATATAATTGTAACGTGGGATATAGCGGTCATGAGAAAGGCGGAATAGCAATCTCAATAGCAGCCGTTGCACTTGGGGCTACTTCAATAGAACGACATTTAACTTTAGATAGAACAATGTATGGATCAGATCAGGCTGCATCATTAACGCCAGATGGTTTTATAAGCTTAGCTAAAGCAATAAGAAAAGTAGAAAGTGCATTAAAAGGAAACACTCAGAAAGAAATACTTGATATAGAGACTGAAGTAGCAAAAAAACTAAGAGCACACATAAAGAATTAATAAATGGAAAATCTTAACCTAATAAAAACTATACAAAAAAAAATTGAACTTGATAAAAGTATTTTGGGTTTAACTAAAGAGATTAATCTAGCAATAGATAAGATTTATAAAATTTTAAAAAGTGGTGGAAAAATCTTTTTATGTGGAAACGGAGGTTCAGCCGCTGACGCTCAACATATTGCAGCAGAGTTTTTGGTAAGATTGCGTCCTAAGATAAATAGAAAGCCTTTTCCAGTTATTAGCTTAGCTACAGATACATCTACAATTACAGCGTGTGCAAATGATTATGGCTATGAATATATTTTTAAAAGAAATTTAGAGGCATTATCTACAAACAAAGATCTACTTATAGCTATATCAACTTCAGGAAACTCAAAGAATATAATTAATGTTTTAAAATATGCAAAGAAAAGAAAAATTTTTTCGATAGGATTTTTGGGAAATAAAGGTGGAAATGCTAAAAAATTCTGTAATTTAAACTTATTAGTACCCTCAAACAATGTTGCAAGGATACAAGAAACCCATATTTTTCTTGGTCATTTTATCTTTGAAAAAGTTGAAAATTTACTAATAAATAAGAAGAATTATGACTGATTTATCTAAAATTAGCAATATTGAGAGCTGCAATAACTTTGACGAACTTTTTAAATTTGCCAAGGAAAAAAATTTTTTAAGGCATTTGAACAAATTTGCAATTCCCAGTTTGAATTTGAAGAAAATAAAAAATTTTTTAATAGCTTGCTTAGAAGAGCAAGAATTAAAAACAAAATTAAAATCAAAACCGTATAGAGTTATAGTTGATCCTACTAATGCTTGTAATTTAGGTTGTCCTTTATGTCCTACCGGATTAGGCCAATCAGGCAGAACTAAAGGAATTTTAAAATTTGATAAATTTAAAAGCATAGTTGATGAAGTGTCAGACTATTGTATAGAAATACACCTTTATAATTGGGGAGAACCAACTTTAAATAAAAATTTAGTTGAAATGTTGAAATATGCAAAAAGGAAAAATATTTGGTCGAGAATTTCATCTAATCTTTCGTTAAAATATAAAGATAATTATCTAGAGGATCTTTTAAAATCAGGTTTGAGTTTGCTTCACGTAGATGTAGACGGCCTCGATCAGGAAGTTTACGTTAAATACAGAAAAAAAGGAGACTTTAATATTGTTTTAGAAAATTTGAAAAAAATTAAAACTATCAAATCGGAATTTAAATTAGATGAACCAAAAATAGAACTAGCGATGTTAGCGATGAAACAAAATGAACATCAACACATAGATTTTATTGATTTTGCAAAAAAACTAAATGCCGATGATGCTAAAATAGATAAAATTCAATATAATCCAAATATGAGTGAAGAATGGCTGCCAAAAAATAAAGATTTAATTTATAAAACTTATGAAAGCGGTATGGCGCCTTCAAAATCAGCGAGTGAAAAAGATAATAAACCATGCCACTGGCCTTGGAGCGGAATAGTGATCAATTGGGATGGAGGAGCTAACCCATGTTGTATTATAGATGATCCAAAATCTGATTTTGGAAATTTAAAAAATCAGTCAATCGCAAATATTTGGAATAATGAAAAATATATTTCATCGAGATCGGAGTTTGCTGATAAATCTGAAATTAAAACTAAAACTATTTGCAATATTTGTAAAAATCAAACTCACTCAAAAAGACTCAATAGAGTTTCTTCTTCATTTGCAATTAAAATATAATTTAAAGTTTCTTCTTTAAATAATGTTTACAAAACTCAAAAAATTATTTTCATTAAAATTTAAATTTAGATTTCCAAAAAAAAGTGATATTTTGATTTATGACGATGAAAGGTCAAAATTTATTAAAAAATATTTAAAAAATTACAATACTTATTATAATAGACTGCAAAGTTCATCTTACTTATATCTGCCCTTAATATTCAAATGTCTTATTTACTTTAATTTTAATTTTTCTAACTATAAAAAATTTTTCATTGAGTATGTGAAGCCAAAAGTGATTATCACATCTAATGATAACCAGTTAGGTTTTTTTAGAACTAAAAAAATGTTTCCTAAAATTAAATTTGTGGCCATCCAAGGATTTTGGAAATTTGATTTAGATCATGACATTATATCCAATAGAAATTTTTATAAAAAAAAAGACTTAAATTGCGATTTTTTTTTTTGCTATAATAAATTTGTTGCATCAGAGTACAAACGATTTATAAATTGTAAAAACTTTATCGACATTGGTTCATTTGAGTCAAATGTTTTTCCAATAAATAAAAAAAAAAATTCTAAAAGTAAAATTATATTTATTTCCCAATTTAAAAACCAGGAAGATGATGCCCACTGGCATAAAAATTATAATCTTGGTGAATGGAGGAAAGAGGAAATAAAGTTTTTATATAATATTAAACAGTTAATTCCTTTAAAAGAAAAAATTACTGTAATAGGTAAATCCTCAAATTTAAAAGAGAAAAATTATTACAAAAAAATTTTTGGTAATAAATTAATTTTTATTAAAAATGATAGGTTAAGTATTTCTCATAAAAAAAAAATTTTTAACTATTTGGATAATTCTGAATTAATTATAACTTTGGACTCAACTTTGGGGTATGAGGCGCTCGCTAGAGGTAATAAAGTTGTTTTTTTTT
>ATTF01000042.1 GCA_000419545.1 Candidatus Pelagibacter ubique HIMB058 | reverse complement strand
GAATAAGGTGGAATATAATTCATCTGAATCTAAAAAATCGAATACAGGGCGTTCTGTGCATTCTGAACCACCTTTAGAAAATCCGTTCTTGAAATATATCAAAACGAATCGTTTTATCATGTGGCAGGAAAGTGGTAGACCATTCCCGATGCTTGGGAATGAGAAACGAACTTTTGAAGAACATGCAAATATAAGAGCTGGACGGGTGTTGAATGATCGTGAGCTTTTAGCGTTTGCTGAAAAAATTCCGTTTACTATACCTTCTGAAAATTATCAAGGTAAGCTGATTTGTAATACAAAAGAGATAACACTTAGGGAACGTTTTGAAAAATCAGAGTCAAATAAAGATTTGCTAAGTCGTTATGAAAATTACGAAGCTGAACGAGCAATAACCAAAACAAATGTTTTGGATCATACGGTCGATTATTGAAACAAGCGGAGAGCGAAGCTCTACCGCTTTTTCTAATAGCCGTCGGCGAAGCCGACACATTACAAAAAGCGGTCGTTAGACCGCTCTATTTTAGTTTTTCTTGAATTTGAATGGCTTTTTTTCAACTTTGAAAGTTACTTTGTCTTGTTTGATTTCTTTGATTTTTTCTTTCCAGTCGTTGTCTTGCTCAGTTTCACTTAAAATCACATTGGCTGGGAATTGACTATATTTGATATTACTTCCCCACGATTTCCAGAAAACCTTATCTGTGACGGTATAAACAGTAGTACCGCCAGATTTCAAAACTGCAATGAAACCAAGTTCACGAAGTGGGTTCGTCCAGTTGATGATAGTTCTTCTTGAAACTCCATGGATTTCCGCTAGGGTTTGTTGCGAAGCAACAAGGGCATTTGTTCCGTCCATCTGGTCAATCAGAAACCATAGGAAAGCCATTGCTTGAGGATAGTTTTTTGAAAGATACATCATTTCTGTTGTGTGTTCGTTATTAAACTGTGTCCATGACTTAAACGGCGAACCGCTTTTCTCGATTTTTTCTAACCTGTTCTTCTGTTTTTCGTCTAGATTAGTGATTTCGCCTGTCTCATGATTTAATTTTACATATGTTTCCATATCATTTTTTACCTTTCATTCCAAAACATTTTCATTATACAACATTTTCCATAAAACGTCAATATTTTTCTTAAACTATGTTTTATATTTCCATTTCTCGGAAATGGGTGTGAAAACATAGTTTCACAGGGGTGTGAAAACATGGTTTCACACCCTTAAAGTTAAAAAACGTTGATATGACAATGTTTTTTACTATTTTTTATACTTTTCCCTCTTGTATCTTTAATTTAACATTCTTGGAGTGTGTCTCCACACTCCTGCGAACCACTCCCACCAACCACCAGAGGTGGTGGGGTGGTCGGGCTTTGTGTTAAATTCCCCGACTATTGAGAATCCCCCTTGGGGGGATTCGTTCAATGTCGGAAGTAGAGCCCAAAGGGCTCTCGAGATGTGAAGCAACTCCTTTCAGTCGTTGCAATGAGACAAAGAACGCTTATCGGCATTAAGCCGATAAGCTAGTGGGGCTCCGCCCCCTACCCCTTAGACATGAGAAAAGTTTCAAAATAGTATTTTTGGGTTTTGGTTTGAAACATTGTTCTTGTGATTAGTGCTCCCCGTGGTCGCAGGCAACCTTTTTTTTAAGGACAGACTACGCTAGTCCTAACAAAAAAAGGTTGTAATATTTTTTGTTTCTGTCCTGTCTATTTGTGCGAAGCACAACCATTTTCAAAAATAATTTTTATGCCGTGAAAGCGAATTGACGATAAGCGAGATACTTTTATACTTTTTGAGTGATTCAGTTTGAATTTAATTCGAACTGATCAACGAAAAAAATATAAAAAATTTTCGGTTTCTTGTCGTCAATTTGACCATGGAATAAATTTTTTATTTTTGAAATTTTTTAACAAGTTTTCAAGGTAATCAATTCATTTGATTATATTTGAAACTGTTAAAAATCTAGTGGGTTTTTAGGGAGAGCGAAGCATCTCCCTAAACAAGCAACGGACGACCGTCCGTCTGCTTGCCAAGCTGAGTCCCTTGACAATTTTTTCATTTTGAGATAGAATGATTTTGTCTTTTAGAGAGGGTTTTTATTATGGAAAATAATAAAAAAAATACGAAAAAAACAAAGTCAGAAAATCGAAAAATGCAAAAAAAAGTGACTGTTCGATTTGACGATGAAACGTATAATTTTTTAGATGAATCATCTCAAAAATTAGGTCTAACTAAACCAGATTTAGTTAGAAATTTAGTTTTGAATCGTCAAATCAAACAGTCGAAATTAACGACATTGTCGAGGGACGAAGTGGAGGATTTTTTACAAAATATTGTGTTATTGACAAACGAAATTAACTCAGTTCAAACGGAATTAAAACGTGTTGGAAATAACATCAATCAGATTGCAAAAAAGACTAATTCTGACGGTTGGAAATCTAGCTATGATTCATTCTTTAGAGAGCTGGACAATATTCTAAATAATATTTTAGATGACGCTTGGAAATTTGTAGAGGTGAACAAGAATGGGTATAAGCAACGTAAAAACTAGTCGTGATCTTTCTAGTGCTATTTGGTATATGAGTTCAGATAAAGCTCATGACGGTAGTTCAAATCGTTATATATCATGCCGTTTTGTAAATTGTACGGAGTACGGTGCGATACAACAAACGAAGGCAGTTCGAGAATATTTTGGTAAAGATAAAAATGTTCACGGTCTCACTTTTGTTTTTTCGTTCAGTGATAAGGAAATCGGTCTATTTGACCGTGATAAGCAAGAGCTTATCATGGATCATCTGACCGAAGTTCTGAAAGAACGTTTTCCAAATCGGCAGATTGGGCTATATGCCCAAGTTGACGGTAAGGGTCAAAAATTTCATATTCATGGTTTTGTAAATAGTCCTGATTTGCAGACTGGAAAACTTTTAGATGGTCGGGTAAAACTACACGAGCATACTAGAGAAATGCTAAGCATTGCGATGGAACGGGCTGGAATAGAGGACGAAAATAAAAACGCACCTGTGAAACAAGCCGTAAAATCAAACATTGCGATGATTAAGGCTAAAGAAAAAGACCCGAACAAATATATCTGGATGGAAGACCTGCAAAACCGTATAAAATCGGTTTTGAATGATGTTAGTGTTACTAATCCAAAAGAATTTTCAGCTAAGTTAGCTGAAAATGGTATTGATTATAAAGTTCGAAATAGTAAAAAATCTAAAAGCGGTAAGGCTTTAAGTTATGCTTTTCTTGATAAAGATGGTAAGGAAAGACGGGTCCGAGCCAGTAGGATTGGAACTGATTTTCAGATTGAATCCATTAATCAAGTTTTGAAAAATCATATCAAGGAGCTTGCTGAACGCAAAGCGGAAGCAGAGCGAAAAGCAAGGGAAGCCGAACGCAGGAAGGTTGAGCAGGTTAGACATAGGGAAAGTTCTCTTGATGGTTTGAATATTAACGATATTTTAGTCGATTCGGTCGATATTTCGTTAAAACGTTCTAAAATCGATTCTAAGCCAGTTGTTCCTGTTCGTGAGTTAAAACCATTACGAAAAGAAGAGAATGGCTCTCAGAGCCTCTCAGAGCCTCTGAGAACGATTTTAGAGAATAAGGTGGAATATAATTCATCTGAATCTAAAAAATCGAATACAGGGCGTTCTGTGCATTCTGAACCACCTTTAGAAAATCCGTTCTTGAAAT
>ATTF01000041.1 GCA_000419545.1 Candidatus Pelagibacter ubique HIMB058 | reverse complement strand
TTTTTAATTTCGTCAGTCAAGTTTCTTTCAACTGCGTCTGGCTTTATGATAGATAATGTTTGTTCAATTTTACTCATAGTTGTCCTCTATTAATTTATTTAATAATCTTACACCAAAACCTGTAGCACCACCCGGGTTCAAAGAGCCTCCATATTTTGAAAAAGCCATACCAGCAATATCTAAATGAGCCCAAGGAGTTTTATTTAAAATAAATCTTTGCAAAAACTGTGCGGCTGTAGTTGAACCTGCGCCACCTACGTAATTAATATTTTGCATGTCAGCGTTTTTAGAATCTATTAACTTATCGTAGTTTTTATGAAGAGGCATTCTCCATAATTTCTCATCCACTTTTTCACCTGCTTTTATAATTTGTTTCGTTAATTTGTCATCGTTAGAAAATAATCCAGCATATTCAGATCCCAAAGATACAATTATCGCTCCTGTCAATGTTGCTAAATCAATAATGAAACTTGGTTTATATTTTTTTTCTGTATATGTTAATGCATCTGCTAATACTAATCGGCCCTCTGCATCTGTATTTAATACCTCAATTGTTTTACCACTAAAAGATTTAACAATATCTCCCGGTCTTTGTGCGTTTCCACTAACCATATTTTCAACAAGACCTACGACACCAACTGCATTAATTTTTGCTTTTCTTAACGCTAAAGTTTTCATTAGACCAACTACAGCTGCTGAGCCAGCCATGTCATATGTCATGTCTTCCATAAATCTTGCCGGCTTCAATGAATACCCGCCAGTATCAAAAGTAACTCCTTTACCTACAAAAGCTAAAGGTTTTGAATTATTCTTAATTCCATTCCATTCAATTGTAACAAGATATGATCCTCTTACGCTACCTCTTCCAACACCAAGTAAAGAATGCATACCTAATTTTTTTAATTTTTTTTCATCAAGAATAGAAACTTTTAATCCATCTTTTTTTAATAAAACTAACCTTTTTGCATACTCGTCTGGGTGTAAAACATTTCCTGGTTCAGAAACTAAATCTCTTGTAAAAAATGTTCCCTCCTCTAAAGACTTAAATTTTAATTGACTTTGAACTGATGGTTTATTTTTAGCTCCAACTACATTTATTATGATGTTATTAGAATTTTTTTTAGATTTATATTTTTGAAATTTATAAGATTTTAATATTATCCCATGAAGAAAATGGCCCAAAAAATCTTTATGTCCAAACACACTGTCTGATAAAATAAAATATTCTGCTTTTTTTTCATGTTTGATTTGACCAAAAAATTCTGCACCTAAATTTTCTATATCGCACGATTGTATTTCTTTTTTAATTGATATTAAGAATATCTTTTTTTTTGAATTAATATTGAAAAATAGTATTTTCTTTTTTAAATCTACAGTTTTTAACAGATCCTCAATATAATTAAATTCTGTACTAGAAAGATTTTTTTTTAAAGTTTTAATGTTAAATTTTTCGCCACAAAAAAGTAGTGTACTTTTGGCGGGTAATTTAGAAGAATTTCCTGAATAGTTAATTTTAACTGACATTAATTTAAATATTTTAATTTTTTAGTATTTGAAGTTATATAAGATCAAAAATGCAATAATTCAACGAAAAATTAATCATATTTATACCATAGATTGAAATTAAAAATAAGATAAAATAACTATACAATATAACTTATGCTTCATAACAAGATTTATCTAAATTATTTTTTTGAAATATTTAAAACTTTTTTTTCAATTATAATATGTCTCACACTTATAGCTTTAACGGTTAGAGCAGTAAATTTTTTAGACTTAATTGTGGATAATGGTTATTCGTTATCAATATATTTTAAGTATATTTTTTTAAATTTATTTGGTATTGCTCCAAAATTTATTCCATTATCATACTTATTAGCAATAATTATATTTATTTTTAAACATGACGCTAATAGAGAATTTGTAATTTTATGGACATCAGGAGTTAAAAAAGTTGTTTTAGTAAATCTATTATTATTTACATCATTCATAGTTGTTTTAATCTATTTAATTTTTTCAACTTTCTTAACCCCTCAGGCATTAAATAAATCTAGAGATATGCTAGGTCAAAGTCAGTTTAATTCTTTCTTGCCTACAATAAGACCAAATCAATTTTCGGACTCGTTTAAAGGATTTACTTTTTTTGTTGAAAAAAAATATAATAACGAAATAAAAAATATTTTTTTATACGATACTGGAAGTTATTTTAAAAACTTATCTTCAAATACTAAAAATGTGGATAGCACAACAATTATTGCTGATAAAGGAATTGTGAAAGATAAAGAATTAACGTTATTAGATGGCAAAATTATCTCTAGCAAGGACTCGTTTGAGAATAATGAAGTTATAAAATTTGATCAACTTTCTATAGATTTAAATAAACTTAAAACAACAGTAATCACAAAACCTAAGTTGCAAGAAACTTCTACAACAAATCTTTTAAGTTGTTTCAGTAAGAAAGGAGGAAATTCTGATATTTGTAATGAAGAAACTAAGAAAGAAATAATTCCTATGCTTATTAGAAGAACTTTGCTGCCAGCTTATATTCCAATTATAGCTTTAATTTGCTCTTTTTTATTAATAAAACCAAAAAATTATATCTTAATAAGGACAATGATATTCATAAGTTGTTTTATTTTATTAATATCTATTGAACTAATGTTAAAATATACGGGTTCAAATATTTTTTTAAGATCTTTTTATATCTTTATGCCAGTATTTATTTTAAGCATAGTTTATCCATCCTTAATTTTTAGATTTTCGAAGTAAAAAAATGAATAACATTGTTTTTAATTATTTATTAAAAAATTATTTCAAAAATTTTTTTATCATTACAATTACTTTTTATATATTTGGTATAATTTTAAACTTATTTGAAGAGGTTGAATTTTTTAAAAATTCAGATGTTACTATTTTTACACCATTTTTACTTACGTGTGTTTTTGTTCCAAGTTTAATAATTAAATTATTACCTTTCATTATTTTTATTTCTAGTATCTGGTTTATGGTTCAAATTAGAAATAATAAAGAGTTATTAACTTTAAAAATTTATGGTTACTCAAACTTAAAAATATTTTTTATATTAGCTTTTGCTTCATTTTTTTTAGGATGGATAATTTTATTTTTGATTAATCCATTATCCTCATCATTGGTTAAATACTACGAAAAAACAAAATCAAGTTACGCACGTGATATAGACCATCTGGTTACTTTTAATAAAAATGGATTATGGATAAAAGAAACTTTTGAAAAAAATGAAAGAATAATAACTGCATCGAACCCTGATCAGCATTTTATCTCTGACGTGCATATTTTTGAATTAAATAAAAATTTTTCTTTAAAGAGAAAAATATTCTCTAAAAAAGCAGATATTAAAGATAATACATGGATCTTGAGCAATGTTAAAATTTACACTTTAAAAAATGGAATAATGGAAAAAAAAACTATCGATAACCTTTCATTAGAATCAATTTATAACTATGAAAAAATCAACAACTTATTTAATAATTCAGACACTTTTTCATTTTTACAAATATCAATAAATTTTAAGGAGATGATAAACAAAGGTTACAGTAAAGAATTTTTAAAACAAAGCTTACATACAATGATGACACTACCATTTTATCTATTTGTAATGACTGCTTTAGCTACTATATTAACTTTACACACCATGAAAAACTCAGAGAATATTAGATTTATTATTACAGGATTGATTATTATTGTAATTATTTATTATTTAAAAGATTTATCATTAGCATTAGGAAAAACTGATAGAATTCCGCTAATTTTATCTATTTGGACGCCTATAATAGCTTTAAGTTTTTTTACTTTAATTGGGGTAATTCAAATAAATGAAAAATAGAGTTCTAATAATCCTATTTTTTTTATTTAACAATCTTTATGCAGAAAATATTTCAATTGAAGCAAACAATATTTTTCTAGATAATAATGACAGTACATCAATATTTGAAAACCAAGTTATTGTAAAAACAAAAGATAAAATTATTAATAGTGATTATGCAAAATACAATAAAGAAAAGGGATTATTAATTTTAGAAAAAAATATTACTATTATTGATGAAAAAAAAAATGAAATTAATGCTGATTATGCAGAGTATTTAGAAAACGAAGAAATTATTTATACTAAAGGTCGGACTGTAATTAAAACTCAAGAAAAATATCTTTTAACAGGGGAAGATTTATTTTTTGATAATAAGAAAAAATTTAT
>ATTF01000040.1 GCA_000419545.1 Candidatus Pelagibacter ubique HIMB058 | reverse complement strand
TAAAATTTTTAAATATATTTATTTTAAGGTTATTTTTTTTTGCAAAATTTAACAACTCGCCATCAAGTTTTGAAAGTTTGCAATTAATTTTTAAAAAAGCTCTAATAATTTTTACAATTTTTTTCCCATCTGCGAATGATCTTGGATCTTTAATTTTTTTATTAAATCGTTTTAAAATTTCTGAGATCGACCTACCAGCAATTACTTTATTTTGTTCAAATTTTTTCATTTCATAAAATCTTTTCTTATCAGCATCAAAAGTTACAGCATCAATATCTGTATTTTTTTCTAGCCTCTTTAAAAGTTCTTCAAAGTAACCTGGTCTCCAAAAGTGTCTTATTAATCTTAGTTTCCATCTCTCGGGCATCTCAAGAGCATTGATCAAACTTTTAAATAAACCAATATCGCCTACTTTAATTTTAATTTTTTTCATTTTAATTTTTTTTGCTGAATTTAAGATTGTGCTGATCACTTTAAAATCATCTTTAATAAAATTTTTTGACCCTAGAATTTCGATACCTAATTGATCATTAATAAAATTTGAACCTTTGCCACCTGATCTTCTATAAGCTTGACCGGAGTAATAGATTTTTGAAGAAGTTTTTTTTTGTAAGAAGCTTATACATGATGCAACTGTTAAGTCTGGCCTTAAACACATCGTTTTACCATCTTCTCTATCGAAAATTAGCATTGAACTTCTGAATTTTTCACCTGACCTTTCAATAATGTAATCTGAGTCTAAAAGAACGTCAGGTTCTGATAAAACAAAACCATTACTCTTAAAGGTTTTAATTATTACTTCAGATAATTTTTTTGATTTCATTAACTAATTCTTTTATTTCAATTGATTTTTCTTCACCTGAGTTTAAATTCCTCAAAGTCGGTTTCCCTGATTTAATTTCATTCTCACCATATAAGATAACAGCTGGAGATTTTATTTTATTTGCATACTCCATTTGTTTTTTTAGCTTGCTTTCTCCAGGATAAATTTCAGTGCTTATACCAGCTTCTCTTAATATTGTTTGTACATTTATATAATCTTTCATCGAATTTTTATCGAAAACACAAATCACGACTGGTTTAGATTGTTTTACTTTAAATTCTTTTTTTTGCATCAATGCATAAACTAAACGATCTAAACCAATTGATATCCCTGTAGCAGGAGCATCATAGTTGCCGAAGTTATTTACAAGATTATCGTATCTTCCGCCGCCTCCTATTGATCCAAATTGAATGACCTGCCCTTTATTGTTTGTTACATCAAATTTTAAATTCACTTCGAAAATTGCACCTGTGTAATATTCTAATCCCCTAATAACTGATGGATCAAATTCAAAATTATTAAAATTGTAATCCTTAAAAATTTTTAATATCTCAACTAAATCTTCTGTATCAGGTGAATTTTTTTTAAGTGTTTCCTCTATTGTTTTAATATCTTCAAGCTTTAAATTAGCTCCTTTTGTAAAATCGCCTGATTTATCTTTTCTTCCTTCACCTAATAATTCTTTTACTCCATTCCAACCAAGTCTATCTATTTTGTCTAGAGCTCTAAGTGCGGTTAGTCTTTGTTGATTATCTTTAATATTTATCTTTTTAAATAATTCCTCAGTGATTTTTCTAGATGAAATTTTGATTATATATTCTGATTTTGCAAGTCCACATTTTTCTAGAATTTCTGAAATCATGACACATAATTCTGCATCTGCTTGTAAACTTTTTGTTCCAACATAATCTGCATCAAATTGTAAAAACTCTCTAAACCTACCAGGTCCTGGCTTTTCATTTCTCCAAACAGTGCCTAGTTGATATCTTTTAAATGGCTTAGGAATTTCTAAATAGTTTTTTGCAACGTACCTTGCAAGTGGTGCTGTCAGATCATATCTCAATGATAACCATTTATTTTCATCTTTAAATGAAAAAACACCTTCGTCTGGTCTTTCTTTGTCAGGTAAAAATTTTCCAATACTGTCTGAATACTCAAAACTTGGAGTTTCGAGATACTGAAATCCATATTTAATCATAACCTCTTTAATATTTGAAATTATGAAATCTCGTACGAGTAATTCTTTTTCTTGTCTGTCTACAAAACCTAATGGAAGCTCTTTAGAAGGTTTGTTGTTTTTTTCTTTTGTCATTGTTTGGTACAGCAGGGTGGATTCGAACCACCGACCCCTAGTTCCACAAACTAGTGCTCTAACCAACTGAGCTACTGCTGCATCCCCGTTATATTTATCTTAATTTTAGTTAAATTTATATATTTTTGATTATAAGCTAAGCAATAGCCTAGCATGCATTCTGTGAGAATGTGATCTTAGAGTAGATAATGTCTTTTTTATAATCATGATTGTTATTTAGAAAAAAAATGTGTCTTTTTCAAGAAGGAATTAGCGGGACAATAAAAAAGCTAAGCTTATCTTAATGCCCCGTTAACCAGTGATTTTTGGAAATTTAGATTAAGATGTTTTCTGCAGTTTTACTGCTGAAGGACCTTTTTCCGTGCTCTCCACTTCAAACGTTAACTCATCACCCTCGTTTAAATATTTTAAACCAGCTTCTCTAACAGCTGAAGAATGAACGAACACGTCTTTTTCTTTGTCTTCTCTTTCAATGAAACCATATCCTTTAGTACCATTGAACCACTTTACTTTACCTTTTAGTGTACTCATATTTTTATTTTTTCCTTATTATTATTAACTTAAACTAATCAAAGATTAGTTATTTGCACCTTAAATAGATTTGATTGGTAAAAGTCAATAGAAGAAAATTTTAATTTAGTAGATTGTTTTTGTGCAACAATCGTTAAAAAAGAAGAGTAATTAAGCTTACAGCGACTAAGAGCCCCAAACCACCGTATACGAGTTTGTTTTTGTCTATATGTGAAGTGAATTTTTGTAATGTTGATTCTTTATAACTTAAACCACCGCCATCTAAATTAGTAGACTTGCTAAATCCTTGATCTCTACCTATTTGAAGGAATTTCGCTTTTCTATGGTCGTAAATCTCATCTTTGCTAAAGTTTTCAAAACTTTTTAAATTTTTCATAATTGAGTGTTTAATATCTGCAGCAATACTTTCTGGATCTCTGTGAGCTCCGCCTAGCGGTTCTGAAATAATTTCATCTATGACACCAAGTTTTAATAAATCTTTTGCAGTTAATTTCATAGCTTCTGCTGCTTGTAATGATTTACTAGGATCTCTCCAAAGAATTGATGCGCATCCTTCTGGAGAAATTACAGAATAAATAGAATTTTCTAACATGATAACTTTATTAGATGAAGCTAAGGCTATTGCTCCACCAGATCCACCTTCTCCGATAATAATTGAGATATTTGGAACAGTTAATGACATACAGCACTCTATTGAATTAGCGATAGCTGAAGCTTGTCCTCTTTGTTCAGCTCCAAGTCCCGGATATGCTCCAGGTGTATCTATAAAACTTACTACAGGTATTTGAAAACGGTCTGCTAATTTCATTAGCCTAATACATTTTCTGTAACCTTCTGGTCTCATCATTCCAAAATTTCTTTCAATTCTGCTATTTAGATCTTCACCTTTTTCTTGACCGATAACTAAAACAGATTTGTTATCAATTAATCCAAATCCAGCAATAACAGATTTATCATCTCCAAAATATCGATCACCAGATAATAATGTAAATTGAGAAAATATTTTTTTGATATAAAAGTTTGCTTTAGGTCTATCTTCGTGTCTTGCTACTTGAGTTCTTTGCCAACTGTTAAGGTTTGCATAAGTCTCTTTTAGTTTTTCATTTATTTCATTTTGAGTATTTTTAATCTTTTGAGTATCAACTTCTGAAATTCCTTCTGAACCAAAAGGACTTTTTAAACCATCAACTTCTTGTTCAAGTGCTTTAATTTCTTTTTCAAATTCTAAATAATTTTTCATATGAGTTGTTAATACTACTATTAATATATTATAATATAATGTAAAGGACTGTGGCTATGAGCATAACTGAGAAAAATGGGCTAAAAATAAATACAAAATTATTTGATTTTGTAAATAATGAAATAATTCCAGGCACAAACATTAAATCAGAAGAATTTTGGAACAATTTTGGAAATATTGTTCATGAACTTGCGCCAATAAATAAAAAATTAATTCAAAAAAGAGAGGACATTCAAAAAAAAATAGATGACTGGCACAAAAAAAATAAAGGTAAAGAACTTAATAAAAAAGAGTATTTAGAATTTTTAAAATCTATTTCTTATATCGTTGAAGAAAAAAACGAGTTTAAAATTGAAACTACAAATGTTGATGATGAAATTGCCACAATAGCTGGACCTCAACTTGTTGTGCCGGTTGATAACGCTAGGTATGCTTTAAATGCTGCTAATGCCAGATGGGGAAGTTTATATGATGCATTATACGGAACAGACGTAATTCCAGGAGATAAAGGCAAAGGATATAATGAGGAAAGAGGAAAAAAAGTTATAGCCTATGTGAGGCAGTTTTTAGATGAAACTACACCACTTAATAATGGAAGTTGGAATGAGGTATCTGAAATAAAAATTAAAGATAAAGACTTAATTTTTATAGTTAATGAGCAGGAAATAAGTTTAAAAAA
>ATTF01000039.1 GCA_000419545.1 Candidatus Pelagibacter ubique HIMB058 | reverse complement strand
AAAAATCTAAAAAATTTAATAAAAATACAAGAATATTTATTGCTTATTATTTAAATAAAGTAAGATTAATAGATAATATTTAATTAAGAAAATAGTAAGATCCTAATCCAAGAAAAGACAAGAACCCAATAACATCTGTTATTGTTGTTACGAAAACACTTGAGGCTAATGCTGGGTCAATGTTCATCTTCTTTAATGAAACAGGAACTAGAATCCCAAATAAACCGGCTACTATCATATTTAATATCATTGAAATTCCAATTAATAATGAGAGGTTTATATCTTTAAACCATAACTGAACAATAATAGCTGTAATGATTGCAAAAATAATTCCATTTAAAATACCAATAAGAAATTCTTTTCCAACAACACGATTAAAATTACTTTTTGAAAGTTCTTGTGTTGCTATTGCTCTTATAGTGACAGCTAATGTTTGCATACCGGCATTACCACCCATTGATGCTACTATTGGCATTAAAAAAGCAAGTGCCACCATTTGTTCGATTGATGCTCCAAAAAAACTAATTACCCACGTGGCTAATAGTGCGGTAAATAAATTTAACAAAAGCCAATTAAATCTTCTTTTTGTCTTTAATAAAACGCTATCAGTAATTTCTTCATCTCCTACCCCAGCTAAACGTAATGCATCCTCTTCTGCTTCTTCTTGAACAACTGTTACAACATCATCCGCAGTTATCATCCCAACCAATTTATTTTCTTTATTGACAACACCTGCAGAAACAAGGTTATAGTTTTCAAAAGCATGACCTACTTCTTCTTTATCCATATTAACTGAAATTAATACCGGCATCTCAGCCATGATAGAATTCATTTTTGAATCTCTTGGAGTTCTAAGCACTCTTGATGAAGGAACTGTTCCTATTGGTTTAAAATCATTATCTACAATAAAAATTTCTAGAAATTCCTCAGGTAAATCTTTGTTCTCTCTTAAGTAGTCTATAGTTTGACCGACTGTCCAATTACTTGGAACCGCAGTGAATTCTCTTTGCATTATACGAGCCGCTGAGTCTTCTGGATAACTTAGTCCTTCTTGAAGTAAAAATTTATCTTTAGGAGGTAATTTTTCTAAAACTTTTTCTTTAGACTCTTTGTTTAAATTTTCTAATATTTTTATTGCATTATCAGATTCTAATCTTCTAATTATTTTTGTTAATGACTCAATAGATAGCTGTTGTAATACTTCACTTTGAACAGACTCATTAAGTTCAATAAATATTTCTGGATCAATATTAAATGATTCAATTTCAATTAATTTTGTTCTTGTATCTATATTTAAATTTTCAATTAAGTTAGCAATATCAGCAGCGTGCAAATCATTAAGTGTTTGATTAATGAAATCTACATTTCTATTTTCAATATTATTGCTAAAAGTGCTAATAAATTCTTTGTTAAAATCTAAATTGACTTTCTTATTTCCGGTTGATTTGAGCGAAGCCATAAATACCTCTTAAAATTTTTTCCTGAGACTATTAGTCTATAAAGTGATAAAATTCAAATTAAATGAGCATAGAAGTGAAAATCAGTAAAACACCCATAACATATAAAAAGGCAATGCTTTTTATGAATAAAAGAGTTGAAGAAGTTAAATTAGGAAAAAATAAAGAACTTATTTGGCTCTTGGAACATCCAACGACTTATTCAGCTGGGGTAAGTTTTAACAAAAAAGATGTACTTAATAAGAACATAAAAATAATTAAAACTAATAGAGGTGGAAAAATTACACTACATAATAAAGGTCAGAAAATTATCTACTTTGTGATAAACCTAAATAGTAGAAAAAAAGATATTAGAAAATTTATATCGGCTTTAGAAAATAGTATTTTACAATTTTTAAATATTTATAAAATTAAAGCAAAAAGTGATAAAAAAAACATTGGAATTTGGGTTAAAGGAAAAAAAATAGCTGCGATTGGTTTAAGAATTTCAAGATGGATAGCATTTCATGGTTGCTCAATTAATATAAACAATAACTTAAGGCAATATTTGAATATTGTTCCCTGTGGTCTAAATAATGAACTAGTTACTTCTGTTTATAATGAAAAAAAAATTAGATTACAAAATTATGAAAAAAAAATAGCAAATATTTTTGTTAAAAATATAGATAAAATTTAAATTTTTTCTTTTAAAAGTTGCTCAAAAAAATTATTATATCTCGCTTTAAAATTGTACTGAACATTGTTAATCATAAATTTAATTTTATAAGCGTGTAACATTAAACTTTTTGTTTTTATCTTTCTGAAATTTGGCAAAAAATATTTATCATCACCTATAATAGGGTTGCCTATGTTTAAAAGCTGTTTTCTTAATTGATGTTTTCTTCCAGTTATTGGAGTTAGCTCAACGTATGATAGTTCGTCGTTTGATTTTATAATCTTAATATTTGAAATTGCTTTTTGGGTAATTTTTTTTTTATTTTCAAAATAAATAAGATCATCTTTCATACTTTTAATTGACTTATCTATTTTACCATAAGCTATAGCTAAATAGGTTTTATGTATTTTTCTTATTCTAAACAACGATGTAAATAATTGTGCATATTTTCTGTTCTTGGCTATTATTAATATTCCAGATGTTTCTTTATCTATTCTGTGAACTATAAAGGGTTTTGATCCTTCAAAATATTTAGAATTTTTTAAAAGGTCTGTAATATTTTTGAATGATTTTGTGCCTGATTGAACTGGAATTCCAGCAGGTTTATTAATTACAATAAAATTATCATTATTTTCAATTATATAATCATCATATCTGGAAAGTTCTTTTTTTTTAGGTTTATATTTTATCTTTTCAATTTTGACACTAGCTTTAAATTTTGAAATATCGTAAATTTCAATTAAATCACCTGATTGTAAACGATAAGATGATTTGACCTTTTTTTTATTTATTTTAATCTTATTTTGCCTAAGAATTCTCTCTATTAAAGAATGAGGTAAATTAATTACTTTTTGCTTAAACCATTTGTCGAGTCGTGTCTCATGATATTCATCATCGACAATAAAAGTTTTGGGCATAGAAACTAAACTATTTGCTTGCTATTTTTGGCTCTGCTTGAGTTTCTTTTTGTTTATCTTTGGTTGTTGTTTTTTTTGGTTTGTCAACTTTTTTTGCTTCTGGATTTCTATCAACTAACTCGATTACAGCCATTGGTGCGTCGTCACCAGTTCTAAATCCTGCTTTTAAGACTCTAGAATATCCCCCTTTTCTTGAACTGTATCTTTTTGATAGTTCTCCAAAAACTTTTGATACTGAGTTTTTATTTTGTAGCTTTGAAAATAGCCTTTTTTTGTTACTTAAAATATTGTTCTTGCCGATAGTTATTACTTTATCGATCTGTGGTTTAAGCTCTTTTGCTTTAGGTAACGTAGTTACTATTTGCTCATACTTTATTAAAGAATTAAGCATATTCTTAAATAAAGCCTTACGGTGTTCACTTGTTCTATTTAATTTTCTATAGCCTAAACCGTGTCTCATTAGTAATTATTCTCCTCTAATTTTTTAGACAATTCTGCAATATTATCAGGAGGCCAATTTGGAATCTCCATACCTAAATATAGTGACATTGTATTTAATACTTCTTTAATCTCATTTAATGATTTTCTTCCAAAATTTGGTGTTCTAAGCATTTCTGGTTCAGTTTTTTGAACCAGATCTCCTATATAAATAATGTTGTCGTTTTTTAAACAATTCATAGATCGGACAGATAATTCAAGTTCCTCCACTCGTTTAAGTAAATTTCTGTTAAATTCTGGTTCTGAAGATTTAACCTCTTTGATGACTTCTTGTGGATCCTCAAAGTTCACAAACATTGATAACTGATCTTGGAATATTCTAGCGGAATATGCTATTGCATCTTCTGCATCTACAGTTCCATTGGTTTCTATGTTCATTATTAATTTATCATAGTCTAAGGCGCTGCCAGCTCGAGTATTTTCAACAGAAAAAGAAACTTTTTTAACTGGACTAAACAAAGAGTCTATTGAAATTAAACCTAAGGGACTATCTTCCGATTTATTTTTTGGTGCTTGTACATATCCTTTACCCGTGCTTACCATTAACTCCATATGAAAGTTAGTTTTTTCATCTAAGTTGCATATAGTCTGATCTGGATTTAATATTTCTATTTCTGGAACTAAGGTTATATCTTTAGCTTTTACTTCTTTAGGACCTTTAATATCTAAAATGATTTTTTTTGGACTCGATGAGGAAGATTTAATCGCTAAATTTTTTACATTTAAAACTATATCAGTTACATCTTCTCTTACACCTTTTATAGAGGAAAATTCATGAAGAACTCCATCTATTTGAATAGCGGTAACTGCCGCACCTTGAATTGAAGACAATAAAATTCTTCTTAATGAATTACCGATTGTTTGTCCAAAACCTTTTTCTAAAGGTTCGGCAATTACTTTTGCCATTGTTTTGTCTTCGCTACTTGTAATATCCAGTTTATTTGGTTTGATTAAAGCTTTCCAATTTTTATCTATAATAGTTGATGTTGTTTGCATTATACTCTCCTTCTTTTAGGTGGTCTTGCACCATTATGTGGCATTGGTGTAGTATCCTTAATTGATAAAATTTTAAATCCTCGTGATTGTAATGAACGAAGAGCAGTTTCTCTTCCAGATCCAGGTCCTTTAACTTGAACAGTAAGAGTTCTTAATCCCTGTTCAAAAGCTTTTGCTCCAGCATCGTCAGCAGCTATTTGAGCTGCATAGGGTGTTGATTTTCTAGATCCCTTAAATCCTTTCGCACCAGCAGATGACCACGAAATGACATTTCCACTTTCATCGGCTATTGAAATAATTGTGTTATTAAAAGTAGAATAAACATATGCAATGCCAGAGGTTATATTTTTTTTAAATTTTTTCTTTTTTTTTAATGTATTAGTTTTTTTTT
>ATTF01000038.1 GCA_000419545.1 Candidatus Pelagibacter ubique HIMB058 | reverse complement strand
CTTGTTGGGAGTTATAACCGAAGTGACTGTTAAAATTTTAAAGTCACCAGAAGTGGTTAAAGCAGCGTTAATTGGTTTTCCTACAGTTGAAGATGCAGGAAATTGTGTTGCAGAAATTATAGCAGAAGGCTGCATACCTGCTGGTATGGAAATTATGGATAAAGCATTAACAAAAGCTACTAACGATTACTCTAAAGCAGGCTATCCAACGGATGCGGAAGGGATGATGATCGTAGAATTTGATGGAACAGAACATGAGGTAGATGCATACATGCAAAAAGCAAAAAACATTGCAGAAAAGAATAATTCATCAAGTTTAAAAATTAGTAAAAGTAATGAGGAAAGATTAAAGTTTTGGGCAGGAAGAAAAGCAGCTTTCCCTGCTTGTGGGGTACTAGCTCCAGATTACATGTGTATGGATGGCTCAATACCTAGAGGAAAGTTAGCTGAAGTTCTAAATGAAATTTCAAGACTATCAAAACAATACGGTTTACCTGTTGCAAATGCTTTTCATGCAGGAGATGGAAATCTTCACCCATTAATCATGTTTGATGCAAATGATCCAGAGTCTTTAAAAAAGTGCGAGGAATTTGGAGCTGATATTTTAAAGTATTGTGTAAAAGTTGGTGGAGCACTTACTGGAGAACATGGTGTTGGTATAGAAAAACGAGAACTAATGTGTGAAGCATTTAACGATAAAGACATACAACAACAGCTAACCATAAAAGTTGCTTTAGATCCAAATTCTCTATTAAATCCTGGAAAAGTATATCCAATTCTTAGAAAATGCGCTGAAGAAGGAAGGGTTCATGTTCATGGAGGAAAAACAAAATTCCCAGACATTCCTAGATTTTAATCAGGACACTTTTAAACCCAGTTCTAGAGAAGAAATAGCTGAAATAATTAAAAATTGTTACAAAAAAAGTATTCCATTAGAAATAAATGGCACAAAATCAAAAAATAAAATTGGAAGAAATTTTCAGTCAGAAAAAACGTTAGACTTATCTGGTTACTCAGGAATTATCGAGTACAAGCCTGAAGAATTATATATAAAAGTTAAAGCAGGCACGCCGTTAAAAGAAATTTTAGAAGCAATAGATAAAAATAATCAACAANTGGCTTTTGAACCAATTGATTTTGGATTTTTATTTGAAGGCAAAAGTAATGGAGGAACTATTGGTGGCGTGGTGGCATGTAATTTTGCCGGGCCTAGAAGGTTTAAAGTTGGAAGTGCAAGAGATCATGTTTTAGGCTTTCAAGGGATTAATGGAAAGGGAGAGATAATTAAATCTGGAGGCACAGTTGTTAAAAATGTAACTGGATATGATTTATGTAAATTAGTTTCTGGTTCTTATGGAACGTTAACTGTTCTTACCGAGTTATCAATAAAAGTCTTACCTAAATCTGAAAGCAGCAAGACATTAATAATAAATAATCCACATTTAAAAAAAGCTATGGAATATTTAGGAACAGCTTTGTCTTCATCAACAGATCCATCGGGAGGAGTGTTTTATCCAGAAAGGTTTGAAAATAATTTTGTATTTAACGATCTAACTCATAAAGGTGCATTAACCGCAATAAGAATTGAAGGACCCACAAACTCGGTTGACCAAAGAATAAGTAGATTAGTTAAAGAGCTAAGTTTACTCGAAAATGAATATTCAGTTTTAGATAATTTTCAAACAGACTTGTTTTGGGGCAAAACAAGAAACTTAGAAGTTTTTTCAAATTTAAAAAATAATTTATTAAGAGTTATTGTTCCAGTGAGCGAAACATTGAATGTCATCCAAAAATTAAAAAAATATGAAATTAACTATTTTTTAGATTGGGGTGGAAATTTAATCTGGCTAGAACTTGAACAAATTAGCTTAAAGATATTAAGAGAAATCAAAGAAATTACTCAAGAACATTCAGGATATTTTACGATTATTAAATTAGAGGATGATTTAAAGGCATCAGCAGACATTTTTACTATAGATCCTATAAAGTATAAGATATCAGAAAAAATTAAAAAAAGTTTTGATCCAAAAAGGATTTTTAACCCAGGAAAAATGTATTCAGGAATTTAATGCAAACATCGTTCACAGATAAACAATTAGAAAATAAAGACAATAAGTCTAGTGAGAGCATATTAAGAAAATGTGTTCATTGTGGAATGTGCAATGCTACTTGTCCAACTTATGGAATAAACGGAGATGAACTTGAGGGTCCAAGGGGAAGAATTTATCTAATAAAAGATATGTTAGAAAATAACAAACCCGCTAATAAAAAAATTGCTCAACATATCGATAGCTGTCTTTCATGCTACTCTTGTATGACTACTTGCCCATCCGGAGTAAATTATATGCATTTAATTGACCATGGTAGGAATTATGTGGAAGAAACTTATAAAAGGCCTTTTCTTGATAGAACTTTTAGAAGCATTCTGTCTTTTGTATTACCAAGACCAAAAATTTTTTTGATTTTAGCTTGGATTTCAAAAATTATTAGTCCGTTTAGTTTTTTATTTCCTCAATTTTTAAGAAATTCACTTAAGTTAATGCCTGATAGAATTCCAAGTAAAAAATTAAAAATACAAAAAATTTATTCACCAGAGAGCGGTAAGATTGTTTCAAGAGTTGCTCTTTTAACAGGTTGTGTTCAAAGAGTTATATCTCCAGAAATTAATGAAGCTACTATTAGACTTTTGAATAGACACAATGTCGAGGTAGTAGTAATGCCAGATATAGAATGTTGCGGTTCCCTTAACCATCATTTAGGAAAAAAAGATTTAGCAAAAAACTCTTTTGTTAAAAATATTGAAAGTTGGCATGAAGAATATTTATCCAATGGACTCGATGCAATAATAAGTAATACTTCCGGTTGCGGAACAACTCTAAAAGATTACGGCCATATTTTTAAAAATGATAAAGAATTAAAGAAAAAGGCAAGCAAGATCTCTGAACTTACAAAAGATATTACAGAATTTTTAGATGAAAATTTAAAACTAAATTTTAAATTTAATGAGGAAAAAAAATATAAAATTGCATATCATTCAGCTTGTTCTATGCAGCATGGACAGAGAGTACATTCTCAACCAAAAGAACTAATCGCTAAAACTGGAAATGAAGTACTTGAAATTCCTGAAGGACATTTGTGTTGCGGTTCAGCAGGAACTTATAATATTCTTCATCAAAAAATGGCAAAATCTTTATTACAAAATAAAGTTAAAAATATAGAAAAAATATCTCCAGATTTTATATCTACAGGTAATATTGGATGTATTACTCAAATTTCTACAGGTACAAGAATACCGATAATACATACAATTGAACTTCTTGATTGGTTTACTGGTGGCCCAAAACCATTTAAGTTACAAAAGTTATAATTTATGAAAAAAATATTTGTTACACGCAAACTTTTAAAAGAAAACGAAGATAAACTAAAAGAACTTTTTGATGTAACATTAAACGCTAACGACAAAATATATAAGCCTGAAGAAATTATTGAGCAGTCTAAAGGATTTGATGGGATACTAAGCTCAGTAACCGATCCCATTAATGCAGATACAATTTCAAAATTATCAGATTCGATAAAAATAATTGCAAACGGTGCGGTTGGTTTTGGAAACATTGATATAAAAGCAGCCCGTGAAAAAAATATAACAGTAACCAATACTCCTGATGTTCTCACAGATGCTACTGCCGATATTCAAATTTTACTTTTGTTAGGTGCTTCTAGAAAAGCTTATGAAGGAAGATTGGCTGCAGAAAAACAAGACTGGAAATGGTCGTGGGATTTTTTACTGGGAAAACAAATGTCAAATAAAAGACTCGGAATACTTGGTATGGGTAGAATAGGAAGAGCTGTAGCAAAACGTGCTAAGGCTTTTGGTATGGAAATACACTATCACAATAGATCTAAGCTTTCTTCAGAGCTTGAAGATGGAGCTATTTATCATAACACTTTAAAAGGTCTTTTCGAACAAAGTGAATTTCTTTCAGTTAATTGCCCGGCTACACCTGAAACAACAAAAATAATAAATAAAGAGACTTTAGGTTATTTGAAAAAGAATACTGTAATTGGTAATGCCGCTAGAGGAGATGTAGTAGATGATGATGCCATGGTAGAGGCTATAAAAAATGGAACAGTGTTTGCTTATGGTTTAGACGTCTATAATGGAGAACCAAAAATTCATCCTGAATATTTAAAATTAAAAAATATCTTTTTGCTACCACACCTTGGCAGCGCAACGAAAAGAACAAGATGGGATATGGCTTATCGTGCAACAAGAAATTTAGAGCAGTTTTTTTCAGGTAATAAACCCCAAGATCAAGTTAATTAATACACCTGTAGATTGAATCTATAAAATTTAATTTATAATTATTCTAAAAATATATGAAGACTCCATAATGGGTTTATGCTTAAATAATTCTTTTAATTAAAAAATGGAGGACATATGTCAAAAAAAGTAAAGGGAGTAAAAACTCCTTCAAGACGTAAGTTCTTTAAAGCAGCTGCAGCTACGGGTGCAGCAGCGGCAGCAACAGTTGCAATGCCTAATATTGCACTTGGAGCTCCGGTAACTTTAAAGATGCAAGCGGCTTGGCCGTCAGGCGCTAACATTTTCTTTGAAATGGCTGGCGACTACGCAAAAATGGTAAGCGACATGTCTGGAGGTGAATTAAAAATTGATCTTCAGCCAGTTGGAGCTGTAGTAAAAACTTCGGAAATTGGACAAGCAGTAAGTTCAGGTGTACTTGATATGGGTCACTGGGTAACAGCTTACTGGTATGGAAAAAATCCAGCAGCTTCTCTTTTCGGCACAGGTCCGTCATACGGAATGTCATCTCAAGAAGTAATGGGATGGATGGAGTATGGTGGAGGTAGAAAACTTTATGAGGAAACTCTTGCAAAAGTAGGTTTCGATTATATTGGTTTCTTCCATATGCCAATGCCTGCACAGCCTTTTGGATGGTTCAAAAAGAACGTAACAAAAGTATCTGATGTTAAAGGTATGAAGTACAGAACAGTAGGATTAGCTACTAACGTATTAACAGCAATGGGAATGGTTGTAAGACAATTACCAGGCGGTGAAATTCAACCTGCAATGAAAACAGGTTTGATCGAAGCTGCTGAGTTTAACAACCCAACTTCAGACTCTCAGTTTGGTATGCAAGATGTTTCTAAGCACTATCACTTAGGAAGCTTCCACCAATCACAAGAGATGTTTGAAATTCCAGTTAATAAGAAGTCGTACAATAATTTAGCGCCTAAACACCAAGCTATATTAAAGAACGCTGCTTATGCTGCGAATACAGACAACTACTTTAAAGCATTAGTGAGATACTCTGCTGATTTATCTAAATTGATGAATGAGCATAAAGTAAATGTTTATCAAACATCTGATGCGATCTTAGCTCAACAATTAAAAGGTTGGGATAAAGTAATTGGTGATTTCAATAAGAAAGATCCATTCTTTAAAAAGATCATAGACTCACAAAAAGCTTACGCTAAGAGAGTAATGAAATACTTACTCATGAACCAGCCAAATTACAAATTGGCTTATGAGAATGAGTTTGGTTCTATAGCAAAAGTTAAAATCTAATAATAAATAAAATTTAGGGG
>ATTF01000037.1 GCA_000419545.1 Candidatus Pelagibacter ubique HIMB058 | reverse complement strand
GAGGTGTTTTTTTTACTTCCTCTATAATTGGTTTAACCTCTTTTTTAATTTCTTTTTCTTGTTTAGGAGGGGGACTGTAATTTTTTACTTCTTTTACCTCCGGTTGAGTATTTGTACCTCCATTTATTGTTCCAAGAAGAGATCCAACATTTACAGTTTCGCCCTCTTTCACTGCAATATTACTTAACACTCCATTGCTTGGGGCTGGTACTTCAACGTTAACTTTATCTGTTTCGAGTTCAACAATAGGTTCGTCTGCTACAACTTTCTCTCCTTGGGCTTTTAGCCATTTCGATACTGTTGCTTCTGTGACTGATTCACCAAGAGTAGGAACTGTTATTTTTTCTGCCATCAATCTTTTAATATCTTTTCCAATATTTCTTTTTGTTGTGCAAGATGTTTATTAAGATTTCCTGTCGCTGTAGAAGAAGAAGCGTTTCTGCCTACATATTTTACTGATTTATCACCAAAATTTATCATTTCTAAAGTTCTCTCTATATAATTTCTAACAGTATTCCAGGCACCCATATTTTTTGGTTCTTCCTGACACCAAATAAATTCTGCTTTATTGTATCTCTTTAGGATGTTGGCTAAAGTTTTAGCAGGAAAAGGATACAACTGTTCTATTCTAACAAAAGTAACTCTATCGTTTTTTATTTTTTCTCTTGCTTCAAGTAAGTCATAGTAAATTTTTCCAGAACACATTACAACTTTTTCAATTTTTTCATCTCTTTTTTTGAGCTCTAATAAATTATTTACCTTTGAATAAGCGTCGTCTTCTAAAACTCTATGAAATGTACTTTTTTTTGAGAAATCTGATAAATTTGAAATACATCTCTTATGTCTTAGTAAAGATTTTGGTGTCATTACTATTAATGGTTTTCTAAATTCTCTGTGCATTTGACGTCTTAAAACATGAAAATAGTTTGCTGGTGTAGTACAATTTACAACTTGCATATTTTCACCAGCACATAACTGTAGAAATCTTTCTAATCTTGCAGAAGAATGCTCAGGTCCTTGTCCTTCATAGCCATGTGGTAAAAGCATTACTAAACCACTAGCTCTTCCCCATTTCGACTCACCCGAAGAAATAAATTGATCAATAATTATCTGAGCTCCATTTGCAAAATCTCCGAATTGAGCTTCCCATAAAACTAGAGTCTCTGGTTCAGATAGCGAGTATCCAAATTCAAATCCCAATACCGCAAATTCAGAAAGTAAGCTATCTATTACTTCAAAATTCTTTTGTCCTACTTTAATATTATTCAACGGTATGTATCTTTGATGATTTTCTTGATTTCTAAGCACAGCATGTCTTTGACTGAAAGTTCCTCTTCCTGAATCTTGCCCCGACAATCTTACTGAAAAACCTTCGACTAGTAGTGTACCGAATGCAAGGCTTTCAGCTGTAGCCCAATCTATACCACTTTCTTTTTCAATTGATTGATTTCTCAAATCAAATATTTTTTTTAATGTTTTGTGAACAGAAAACCCTGTAGGAATTGTAGAAATTTTTTTTCCAACAGCTTTTAATAAATTAGCGTCAACACCGCTTGCTCCTCTTTTGTCTTTACCTAAACCTGGCTTAAACCTCGACCATACACCATCAAACCATTTTAAATCTGATTTGTAGGTTTTAGATTGTTCAAATTCAGTTTCTAACCATTTTTTAAAATTAGTTTTGTTTTTTTGTAATTCGTTCTCCGAAGTAAGTCCTTCGTTACTTAGTTTTTGACCATATAAAGTAAGTGTAGATGGATGTGACTTAATTTTTTTATACATTAATGGCTGTGTAAATGATGGTTCGTCTCCCTCATTATGTCCAAATCTTCTATAACAAACCATATCTATCACAACATCTCTGTTAAATTTTTGTCTATACTCTGTTGCTACCTTAGCGCAATGAACCACTGCTTCTGGATCATCTCCATTAACATGAAAAATTGGAGCTTGTGCAATTTTTGCAACATCAGATGGGTATGGTGAGGATCTTGCAAATCTAGGTGCTGTAGTAAATCCAATCTGATTATTTACAATTATGTGAATTGTTCCTCCTATATTATGACCTGGTAATCCAGACATCGCAAAACACTCCGCGACTATACCTTGTCCAGCAAACGCTGCATCACCATGCATTAAAACTGGAATAACTTTTTTTCTTTCTTTGTCTTTATGAAAAAATTGTTTTGCTCTAACTTGACCGAGCACAACTGGATTAACTGCTTCTAAGTGGGATGGATTATCTGTTAAACTGATATGAACAATATTTCCATCAAAATCTCTGTTTGAGGATGCCCCTAAATGATATTTTACATCTCCCTCAAAATCTTTTTTTGAAGTTACAGTTTTTCCAAAAAATTCACTAAATATTGCTCTGTAAGATTTTCCCATTACATTTGCTAGAACATTTAATCTTCCTCTATGAGGCATTCCAATTTTAATTTCTTTAGCTCCAAGATTTCCCCCTCTTTTAATTATTTGTTCAAGTGCTGGTATAAGAGCTTCACCTCCATCTAATCCAAATCTTTTTGTACCAACAAATTTAACATGTAAATATTTTTCAAATCCCTCAGCTTGAATAATTTTATTTAAAATTGCTTTTTTTCCATTTTCTGTAAAAGTAATATCTTTTTCTGGCCCTTCTATCCTATCTCTTATCCAGGCTTTTTCTTCGGGGTCACCCATATGCATAAATTCGTACCCAATGGTAGAACAATATGTTCTTTTTAAAATATCTAAAATTTGATTTAAATCGGCATACTGAAGTCCTAAAACACCATCTAAAAAAATTTTTCTATTATAATCACTTTTTCTGAACCCATATGTTTCAGGTTTAAGTTCAGGGTGTTCTTGTTTTTTTTGTATTGAAAGTGGGTCTAAATTTGCAATTAGATGGCCTCTTATTCTATAAGCTCTAATTAGCATAATAGCCCTAACAGAGTCTTTTGATGCTTGTTTTACTGATTTCAAATCTGTGCTAGTGTTTTCTTCTACTAAATGATTTTTATCTTCTAAAACTTCTTCGAGTCTTTTAAACTTTTTTTCTGGCGACCAAGTTGGCCCTCGCAAATCATCAAAAACAAGTTTTTCATCTTCACTTAATCCATCAAAAAAGTTTTTCCAGCCTTTGGGGAGAGATTTTGGATCTGAAATATAATCTGCGTAAAATTCGTTTATAAATTCTGAGTTCATTCCTGCAAGAAATGAAGTTTTTTTATAAATTGTATTATCGTTTGAAGAAGACATTAAAGATTTATTTTAACACAAACTGTAAGAAATCAACCATTAAGTTTTTGATGAAGTGTTTTGCCAATATCAGCGGGTGATTTAGAAATAGTAATTCCAGCAGATTTCATTGTTTCAATTTTGTCTTCTGCTCCTCCTTTGCCTCCAGAAATAATTGCACCTGCATGTCCCATTCTTCTTCCAGGTGGAGCTGTTAAACCAGCGATAAAACCAACCATAGGTTTTTTAATTTTCTCTTTTTTTAGAAATTCTGCCGCTTCTTCCTCAGCCGAACCTCCTATTTCACCTATCATGACAATAGATTTTGTGTCCTCATCTTTAAGGAAAAGTTCTAAGCAATCTATAAAATTTGTACCATTTATCGGATCTCCACCAATACCTATGCAAGTTGACTGACCCATACCGTTTGCTGAAGTTTGAGCCACAGCTTCATAAGTAAGGGTGCCTGATCTAGAGACTATACCTACAGATCCTTTTTTGTGAATATTGCCTGGCATTATCCCAATTTTACACTCATCAGGAGTTATTATTCCAGGACAGTTTGGTCCAATTAATCTTGATGAACTTTTATTTAAAACCTGTTTTACTTTAAGCATGTCTAAAACTGGAATCCCCTCAGTAATACAAACTATCAATTCTATCTTAGCTTCAATTGCTTCTATTATTGCTGCGCCAGCAAATTTAGGTGGGACGTATATCATTGAAGCATCAGCTGATGTTTTATCTTTAGCTTCCTGAACTGTGTTAAATACTGGTAAGTTAAGATGTTTTTGACCTCCTTTTTTTGGAGTTACACCACCTACAAGTTTTGTTCCATAGTTTAAAGCTTGTTCAGAATGAAATGTTCCGTGTGTTCCAGTAAAACCTTGACAAATTACTTTTGTGTTTTTGTTTACTAAAACTGACATTTATTTTATTGCCTCTACTATTTTTTTGGCTGCATCATTTAAATCTGAAGCTGATAAGATTTTTAAATTTGATTTATCTAGAATTTCTTTACCTTCTTTATAATTAGTACCAGCTAATCTTACAACTAATGGAACAGATAAATTTATCTCTTTTGCAGCATCAACAACTCCCTGCGCAAGCACATCACATCTCATTATTCCGCCAAAAATGTTTATTAAAATTCCCTTAACATTTTGATCTGAAAGAATTAATTTAAATGCCTCTGATACTTTTTCTTTTGAAGCTCCGCCTCCTACATCCAAAAAATTAGCTGGCTCTTCTCCGTATAGCTTTATTATATCCATTGTGGCCATCGCTAAACCAGCACCATTAACCATACAACCAATCGAACCATTGAGTTTTATATAAGCTAAATCATGTTTGCTTGCCTCAATTTCTGTAGGATCTTCTTCATTAAAATCTCTTAATTTAAGAATTTCTGGTCTTCGAAAAATTGCATTATCATCAAAATTCATTTTTGCATCTAAACAAACTATTTTATTTTCTTTGGTAATTATAAGTGGATTTATTTCAATTAAGCTAGCGTCTTTTTCTAAAATTATTTTATACAAAGATATTATTAAGTCTTGGGCAATTTTTTTTTGATTTTTATCAAAATTAAAAATTGATATTATTTTATCGATTTCTTGTACGGTTGGACCATCTTTTTTAAATTCTAATTTTTTTGTATTTATCTTATTAGGATTTTCACTCGCTACTTTTTCTATATCCATTCCTCCTTCTGTACTACTTATAAAAGCAATTTTTGAAGTTTCTCGATCAATTAAACAAGACAGATAAAACTCTTTTGAAATATTTGAAGCTTCTTCAATATATAATCTTTTAACTTCTTTTCCTTCTGGTCCAGTTTGATGGGTAACTAATATTTTTCCCATCATTTTTTTTGCTTCATCTTCTAGCGAAGATATATCTTTAATAATTTTTACTCCACCAGCTTTTCCTCTGCCGCCAGCATGTATTTGCGCCTTTAAAACAAATTCTTTACCATTTAAATTTTTAATTTTCTCCTTAATCTCATCTACTTTAAAAACTACAACTCCATTCGAGACTGGTGCTCCATATTCTTTAAGTATTTCTTTAGCCTGGTGCTCGTGAATATTCATAATAAAATAATTAAATTTTATAAATTTATAAGATAAAATCTTTAAACTAATAAAGAAAAATAGAATGAAATACAATTCATACAAACATAAAAACTTAATTTTTTTTGTTATTTTTTATATACTAATCTTAATTATCGGTTTTTTGATACTTAAGGATTACGGCGTTCATATAGAGGAAAAATATCATAGACTAAATGGTCATTATTGGCTTAACTATATTTCTAAAGTTTTTTATCTCAACAATCTTGAACTAATTACAGAAAATAAGATTTCCAATATATATGACTATACCCTTTCGTCAGTAACATATTATGATAAATGGGGCGTAATTTTTGATGTTCCAGCTGCTTTGATGGAAATCTTATTTAAATTTGAAAATATAAATCAAATATACTTTTTTAAACACTATCTTAGTTTTATTGTTTTTTTAATTGGATCTTTTTATTTTTTTAAAATTTTAAATAAGCGATATAATAATTTTTACTTAAGTTTAGCAGGACTTATACTCTATATTACTTCCCCAAGGATCTTCGGGGATAGTTTTTTTTATAAAGATATTCTTTATCTATCATTATTTACTATTACAATTTTTTTTCTTATTGAGACGTTAAGTAATTATAAGTCGCAAAATATTATCTTATTTTCCCTTTTTACAGCTCTGTCTTTCAATCTAAAGATATTTTCAATTTTATTTCCAATTATTTTCGGCTTATTATTAATAATTAATAATTTTTATGAAAAAAGAAAATATTTTTTTTTTAAAAGATATTTTTTTTATTTAATTTTTTTTTTCTTTTTTGCTTATATTTTTTGGCCTTTCCTCTGGTCTGATCCATTTAAAAATTTTTTCAAATT
>ATTF01000036.1 GCA_000419545.1 Candidatus Pelagibacter ubique HIMB058 | reverse complement strand
TATTTTTTATTATATTTTTAAGTACCTCGTTTCCAACATAACAGCTCATGCTATTTCCAGAATATGTTCCTCCAAAGAATATTTTTAATTTTTTTTTTGATATTTCTTGTTCTATATTTTTTCTAATTCCTATGATACCTATAGGCAGCCCTCCTCCAGCGATTTTTCCGAAAGTTGAGATTGGTGCATGTATTTTAAAAATCGATTGTATTGAAGAACAGTAAAATCTTACTCCACTAAGAACTTCATCAAAAATTAATATAATATTATTTTTTTTACAGTAATTACTTAAAAAATTTTAAATATTTAATACAGTTATCAGTAGGTAAACCACCTTGTATCGGCTCAATTAACACGCAGCTTATTTTTTTTTTTATTCTATCTAATATTTTTTTAGAATGTTCTATATCATTATAAGGAATATAGATGACATTTTTTTTTAATCCACTATCTAGGCCTTCGGATAATTCTTTTTTATGTAACTTAGAGTTAACACTGAATAAAAGTTGATCAAGTGATCCATGCCAACTTCCTGTAGCGTTTACAATAACATTTTTTTTTGAAACAGCTCTTGATATTCTTAAAGCTTTCAAATTTGCTTCTGCTCCAGTACTGCATAATATAAATTTACTAAATTCTGGAAAAATTTTTTTTAATGTAAAAGAAATATCTACTGCAGCTTTATTTGGTTGTGCAAAATTAGATAATTTTAATTTCAAATATTTTTTTATACTATTTTTAAAAATTTTATTATTATGACCTAAAAAAACAGTCCCTGCTCCATTGGACATATCGATAAATTTTTTTTTTTTTGAGTATATTATTGATCCGTCTGCTTTATCAAAAATTAAAGCATTTTTTCCATAGCCTTCGTTAAGAAGATTAGATTTCATATGTTTATTCATCTGTTTACTATGGTTTTAATTTTAAAATCTTTTGCCATTCGATAGAATGTTTTTTTCCTAAAATTGTGCCTTCTGCATTACATTCTTTACACGGACTATCACAACGTTTCCCTTGCAGTAAATTTTTTCTATATTTTGTTATTGCCTTACCCATCCAAATATCGATAACTTTTTCCTGCATAATGTTTCCCATGGTAATTCTTCTTTGCCAATCTTGCGGGCAAAGAAATACATCTCCATTCCAATCTATCATCATCGAGTACGATGGATAATTGCAGAAGGTAAATTTATTTACATCGTCTTGCTGACCAATTTTAATTGTTCCTGACCTATTTGTTAGTTTAAGACCATAATCTTTATTTTCATCATACCATCTATCTCTCAATATGACGAACTCACTTGGCACTCCAGACTCTTTTATCATTTTTTTGAATTTATCTTTTTGCTCAGGGCCATCGTACATGCTTATTAAAAGTTTGTTTGCATTTGAATCATAAAGTTTTTTAATTTTTTTTGGGTTTAAAGTGTCTCCGTTTGTTACTATTTCAACAAAGGACGCCTCTGCAAGTTTTTTAGTTATATCATAAACTTCTTTGTGCAACATAGGTTCGCCATAACCGCATAAAGTAACTGAACCCTTGAAACCTATATGTTTTAATTCTTTACTTAATTTTTCTATTAGTCCTAAAGACATTTTTTGGTATGTATCTGGAGCAATCGAATGGTCTGATTTAGGGCAAAATATACAAGATCTGTTACAGACATCAATGATACTTAGCTCTATCCAGCTAGGAATTGGAATATTTTTATATTTAACTAATTTATCATCTACAATAATAGTTCGTCTTTTTAAATTTAATTTAATAGCCTTATGTAGTTTTTTTGTTCTTTTAAATTTTTGATCTAGCATTTCTTTGTTGAGATATATGTATTTTTAATATTTGTAAAACTTTTTTTCTTATTTATTTCTATTAAATATTTTTGCTTATACCGATATCTGATCTGGTAGGTTTATAATTAACAACTTTTTTTCTCAAAAAAAGCTTTAGTTTATTAAGATCTTTTATTTTTTTTAAGAAAGATATATTTTTAAAGAAATTTCCTTTTTTAAAATTAATTTTATGGACTGTTTTATCGTTGTTAATTGAAATTAGTTCTTCTTGTTTTTCATTTAATTTTTCTGATAATTTTTGACCAATAATATTTTTTGAAACTAAAAAAACTTTAGATCTATTAGAAAAAATAAGTTTATTAGAACTTTTGTTAACCTTTAGTTTTAAGATCTTACTGATTTTCAATAGAATATCATAAATTTTGATTTGTTTTTTCAATATATCAAAATTTGGAATTAAAATTGATCCATCGCAATTACTTAATAAAGATTTTAGACATAAAGAAACTGCTTCCTCATGAGTGATAAAATAACGCTCTACTTTTTTAGGAATGCCAAAATCTTTGCCTTCTCTGAATTTATCAATTATCATCTTTAGAGCGCTACCATTAGAAAAACTTACATTTGCAAATCTTGTGGTAGAAACGCCTATATGCGGAAATCTTTTTTTAAAGTTATATAATTTTTGTTCCATCAATTTTTTTGTTAAACCTAAAATACTAGATGGATATACGGCTTTATCAGTAGAAATTGAAAAAACTTTTCTTAATTTAGAAGATTTTTTCAATTTTTTTGGCAAAAAATTGTGAAAATTTGTTTTCATCATATACCCGATTGAGTCTAAATTTTCTTCACTTCTTACGTGTTTTACTGCAGAAAAATTTATATAATGTGTAATCTTTTTATCGTTAATAAATCGGTCTAAATTAATTAAATTTAAATCATTACAAATAAACTGAATCTTAAAAATTTTTTTCTTAAAAAGAGAAATTAAGTCTCTATTTAATTCTGTTAATTGATTCTCATCTTTATCTATTAAATAAATCTTTTTAAAATCATATATTTTTAATTCTTTTGTAAATTTAGACCCTATTGATCCAGCCGCACCTATGATCAAAATTATTGAATGTTTAAAATCTTTTTTAAGTTCTTTTTTTTGATTATAATTCAACTTAAATCTATTTTTATTTGAAATTAATTTTTTTTCTAATTCAAAAATTTTCATATATTTAGTACTGTTTTGTCTTTGAAAATAAATTTAGAAGTTTTTTTCTCTTTAAAAAAAAAATCAAATTTTTTTCTATAAGTTTCTTGCGTCTTAAATAATTATCACTTTTTCCACCTTGATGATTGGTGATTAACAGATTCAGTTTTTTTATGTAAGTTGTTTTTTTTATATTTGTACTGTCAATTCCTGCGCCTAAAATTTTCTTATTTTTTAAAAAAACTTTCAAATCTTTTAATACAAATGTTTCGTCGCGTGACATATTAACAAAAATTGAATTTTGTTTCATTTTTTTGAAAATATTCTTATTAAAAAAATTTTTAGTTTTTTTGGTAAAAGGTAAACAATTAATAATAATATCAAATTTATTGAGTACTTTTTTAATCTTATTTAATTTGAAATTTTTTTTCGAAAATTTTGGGCTTTTTGAAACTAAAGTACTAGAGTAAATTTCACAACCAAATGAATTAAGTTTTTTTCCAATCATTGACCCAATTCCGCCAAAACCAGTTATTAGTATTTTTTTACCAAATAATTCAATTGGTCCAATTTCATTATTTTTGTTACTTAATAAATTTCTACTAATAAATAATAGCATGGCCAAACAATGTTCCGAAACATTAGGTGCTTGAATTTTTTTTCCAGAAGTTAATTTAAATTTATAACTATTAATATATGGAATGCAATTATTCAATCCAGCTCTAGAAAAATGAACCCATTTAAGTTTTGTAAATAAATTAAATTTTCTTTTTATAAATAAATTTAATTTATTTTTTAAAGGGTATTCATATAAAATGATAAGAGCAGTTAGATCATGATTTTTTTTTTTAAAAAAATTTTTGTGGTCAATGTTTATTAGTTGCACCTTAGAATATTTTTTTTCTAATTCTTTAATTTCTTTAATTTTATATCCCACTAATCCTATTTTCATAAATCTGTAATTATTTTTGAAAGAAAATTTAATCCATTCTTTCCACTTTTTTCTGGATGAAATTGGCAACCTAAAATATTGTTTTTTTTAATTATTGATGGAATATCAAGATCATAATATTTACAGAAGGAAATTGTATTATTTTTTTGTTCTGTAATTGATATAAAAGAATGCACAAAATAAAAATAGCGATCATTAAATTCTTTTAGATTTATTTCATCTAATAAATTATCATTTAATTTAATCTTGCTCCAATTTATATGGGGAATTTTTACAATTTCTTTTTTAGGTTCTAGTTTTTTTACAATTCCTTTAATTAGGTTTAATCCATTATGTTCACCCATTTCAAAACTTTTTGTAAGAAGTAACTGCATACCTAGACATATGCCTAGTAAAGGTTTCTTTTTTCCTAATGCGTACTCTTGAATGGTATCTATTAAATTAAAATTATTTAGTAAATCCATGGCTTTTTTATAAGCACCTACTCCAGGCAAAATTACAAAATCTGATTTAAGAATATAATTTTTATCACTAGTTATTTTCGCAGAAAATCCACCTTCTTCTAAAGCCCTCAATATGCTCAAGGTATTTCCACATCCGTAATCAACAATACTTATTTTTTTCATATTATTAATTAAAAGTGTGGGTTAACTAAAAGTTTCAAATTAAAACTAATTTTTTTAGCAAAAGGTTTTTTTAAGTATTTTTTTAACAAAATTGGTGAAAACTCTTTTTTTCTTGAATATCTAATAAGTAAATTTTTATTTTGTCTATAGGATTTAATTTTTAATATTTTATTATTTTTTATATTTTTGATTATAAAATTAAAAGCTGATTTAACAGAATTCATTGTATATATAAAAGATGAATTGGTTTTTTTACTCATTGCGTGACTTATAATTCTTCCTCCATCAAGTTTGTTAGATAAATAATGAATAGTTGCTCCAACTAAATGTGGATTACCATCATATAAGGCCCAAAAATTGCAGTCGGTTCCTCTATAATATGGAGATATCCCCATATGGATATTTATAGCTTTATTTTTTATTAAAAATTTAGCTAATTTTCCTTTTATGTAACTACTTCCATAAACAATATACAAATCACTCTTTAAGGACTCTTTTAAATAATTTAAGGAACAGCTATTTAGGTCTCCAGTGGAAATTGGGAGAATAGAAACATTTTTTAAATTTTTTAAAAAAACTGCTTTTCCAAAAATTTTTTTTTCTGCTTTATATACTTGATCAAAATATTTTTTTATTATTTTATTCACTTTATAAGTACCTTTAAACAAACCAGGAAATATTGTTTTGTTTTCTTGCAAAACAAATAGTTTTTGACATTTCTTTGCTAAAATATTAATTAAATATTTATGTCGTAATTGATTTGATGTAATTAATGTTATTTTCATTCAAATATAACGCATTAAATCAGTATGGTCACGCCTAGCGATTTCTAAATTAGAGTTATTTATTTTTTTCATTCCTTTAGACTTTTCAATATTCATCATCTGCTTAAATCCAAGTCTTATATTTAAATTTTTTAATATTTTAAGGGTTGAATAGTTGTAACTTCCACATGGGTGAGACATAGAAAATATTTTTGTTTCATTAACTCTTAATAATTTACATAAGGATTTCAAATTTTTTTCATATTCTTTTTTTTGGTCTGCAAATGATAAATTCTCAATTAACGTAGGGTGGTTATGTGAGTGAAGGCCAATAGTATGACCAAGAGAAAAAAGCCTTTTGACGTCTTTTTGATCAAAAAATAATCTATTAAAATACTTTTCAGGTTTAAACTTATAATCTTTAAACATCTTTTTCATAATAGAGTCGTAAGATTCTTTTTTCAAAAAAAAATTTTTAACTAACCTAAATTTGATATCTTCAATTGAGTAAAAAGAAAATTGTTTTTTTTTTAAACTAATTAAATCACTTTTCTTTTTGAAAAAATTTTCTAAATCAGAAGAAATATATTTATAGAATTTATCATAGAATTGATTTATGTTTTTAAAGTAATTATTTCTAAAAAATCTATAAACTTCAAGAAAGTCAGGTTTTCTCTCAAATAATGATGAATAAACAAAAAAAAAGCTCTTGATTTTTAGATCCTCTAAAACTGGAACTGCTATATCAAACTGGCTTTTAATAGCATCATCAAAAGTTAAACAAACATGGTTTTTTTTCAGTTTTTTTCTTTCTAACCTAAATAAAAATTCCTCTGGATTTAATATATTTTTTTTACCGATCAGTTTAATAATTTTATAAAATTGATTTTTAGAAATGGAGCCTTGAGTTTTTTTATGTTTTTTTCCATCATGAAAATGATGGAACATTATTCCATGAAAAAATTTATTTCTCATTTATAATTTTATTTGAGTTAACTAAAGCTTGGGAAATTACATGCCATTTACATCCGAAACTTTTTCCTTTTTGAAATCCAAAAAATTTATTAAAA
>ATTF01000035.1 GCA_000419545.1 Candidatus Pelagibacter ubique HIMB058 | reverse complement strand
CTTAAAATCATCCCAACTATGAATAGCAACACCAACATATTTAAAGTTTTTTTTCGCCAAATTTATGAATTTCTTAATTTCATTTTTTTTTAAACTAAATTTTTTATATTGATTTAAAGTTTTTTTTTTATTTAAAATTTGTATAGAAATACCATCAATATTTTTATTCTTAAAACTTTCAATATATTTTTCTAAAAACTTAGCTTTTCCAAAATGATTTACACCTATTTCTGCAATTATATTAGTTTTCATAATAGAGAATTATTCCTATAAACTATAGGACAGTTTTTGTTTAATCAAAGCTTTAATTTTTTTAATGTTTTTTTTGAAAAAAATTGTAAACATGAGTTTAAGATTTAATATTAGGGCGTGTAGTTCAGTGGTAGAACGCTACGTTGACATCGTAGAGGTCATAAGTTCAATTCTTATCACGCCCACCATAAACCCTATAAAAAGCTGATTTCTTGACTATTTACTTCTTTTTTTAAAGATAATATAAAGATCCGCCTGGTAATTATTGCGAAGGGGCCACACCCGATTCCATCCCGAACTCGGAAGTTAAGTCCTTCAGCGCCGATGGTACTTTGTCTTAAGACATGGAAGAGTAGGACGTTGCCAGGCTTAAAAATTATGAAAATAGCAAGCTCATTAAAATCTTTGAAAAAAAGAGACCTAAATTCTAAGTTAGTAAAACGAAGAGGCAAGCTATACGTGATAAACAAAAAAAATCCTAAATTTAAAGCTCGTCAAGGCTAAAGATGAGCGAGAACGATTATAAAAAAACCTATAATGGCTTCACAAAATTTGTTTTGTGGGGAACTGTTGCAGTAATTTTTTTGTTAGTAATACTTGCAATCACATTACTTTAAAATCAAATAAATTTTAAAAATGATAGTTGGCTCAATAAAAGAAAATACATCATTAGAAAAAAGAATTTCTTTAACCCCTGACTCAGCTAAGAGTATTATAGGACTTGGATTAAAAGTCTGTGTTGAAAAGGGATATGCACTTCATCTCGGGATTAATGATAAAGAATATAGCGATATAGGAGTTGAAATTAAATCATCATCAAAAGAGGTATTAAATTCGAGTGACTTGATCATTAAGGTTAATTGCCCCTTAGATGAAGAAATTAAAATTTTGAAAGATAATACAATTTTAATCGGAATGCTTAATCCATCAAAAAATATAAATCAAATTAATAAGATCATAGATAAAAAAATTAAGCCTTTCTCTTTAGAGTTTTTACCTAGAATTACAAGAGCTCAATCGATGGATGTCTTATCTTCTCAATCTAACTTGGCTGGATATAGAGCAGTAGTGGATTGTGTTGCTGAATTTGAAAAAGCTGTACCTATGATGATGACAGCTGCAGGTACGGTGCCAGCAGCCAAAGTTTTAGTTATTGGAGCAGGTGTAGCAGGTTTGCAAGCTATAGCAACTGCCAAAAGACTAGGTGCGATCGTATCAGCAACAGATGTAAGAACCGCATCAAAAGAGCAAGTAGAAAGCTTAGGTGGAAAATTTTTAACAGTTGAGCAAAATGAAGATATGGAAACTGCAGGTGGGTACGCTAAAGAAGTATCGGATGAATATAAAAAAAAACAAGCAGAAATGATGAAAGAGGCACTAAAAAAAAATGACATAGTAATATGTACAGCATTAATTCCTGGAAAACCTGCTCCAAGAATATTAACGGAGGACCTAGTTAAACTTATGAAACCTGGATCAATTGTTTATGATTTAGCTGCCGAACAAGGAGGAAACTCTGCTTTTTCAGAGTCAGGTAAAATTAATTCAGTTAATGGAATAAAAATAATAGGCGTCAAAAACTTGATGAACAGCTTACCACTTACTGCCTCGAGCTTATATGCTAAAAATTTATTTAGTTTCGTACGTAACTTATATAGTAAGGAAAGGGGAGATTTTAATATCAATTTGGAAGATGAAATTATAGATAAGTCATTGATCAAAAAAAACTAATTATGGAAATAGATCCGTTTATATTTAGATTAAGTATATTTATTTTATCAATTTTTATTGGTTATTACGTAGTATGGAGTGTGACGCCATCACTTCATACTCCTTTAATGTCTGTTACTAATGCCATTTCATCAGTTATAATTGTAGGTGCCATTATTGCAGCTTTAGCAGGAGTATCAGAAAGTATTTTTAGCACGTCGAGTATTTTCGGGTATATAGCTATTATCCTCGCTGCAATTAATATTTTTGGTGGATTTTTAGTAACTCAAAGAATGCTTCAAATGTATAAAAAAAAGAAAGATAAGAAGAAATGATTTCTGCAAATCTAGCGGCAATTTTTTACTTAGTTTCTGGAGTATTATTTATTCTTGCACTTAGAGGACTATCATCACCTGATACATCTCGGCAAGGAAATTATTTTGGAATTGCCGGGATGACAATTGCAATTGTTGTTACCTTTCTTTCAATAGGTAATTTTTCTACATCATTAGCTTATGTAATTATATTTTTAGTTATTGGTGGTGTAATCGGAGCTTTTATAGCTTTTAAAATTCCTATGACTGCGATGCCAGAATTAGTAGCAGGCTTTCATAGTTTAGTTGGATTAGCAGCTGTATTTGTTGCGATATCAGCTTTTTTAAATCCCACAGCATTTAATCTTGGAAATGTTGGTAATATTAAATTAGCGAGCCTAATCGAAATGTCCATAGGGGCAGCAGTAGGAGCGATAACTTTTTCTGGCTCTATAATAGCTTTTTTAAAGTTAAGAGGAATAATGTCAGGTGCGCCTATTACATTCAGTGGTCAGCACATTTTAAATTTGATACTTGGAATAAGTATTTTTGTTTTAACTTTTTATTTATGCAAAACACAATCTACAAATATTTTTTGGACAGTAATTATTATTTCATTTCTTGTTGGTGTTTTATTAATTATACCTATTGGCGGAGCAGATATGCCTGTAGTAATTTCAATGCTTAATTCTTATTCTGGCTGGGCTGCAGCAGGTATAGGTTTTACATTAGAAAATACCGCTTTAATTATAACAGGTGCTCTTGTGGGATCTTCTGGGGCAATACTTTCATATATAATGTGTAAAGCTATGAATAGATCTTTTGTAAGCGTAATACTTGGTGGTTTTGGTGCAGACAATTCTACTGATGATAAAAAAGAAAATAAAGATCAAAAACCTGTTAAAAGTGGTAATGCTGAAGACGCAGCTTTTTTAATGAAAAATGCTTCTTCAGTTATTATAGTTCCAGGGTACGGTATGGCAGTAGCCCAAGCTCAACATGCCCTTCGCGAGATGGTAGATAAACTAAAAAAAAATGACATCAAAGTTACCTATGCCATACATCCAGTTGCAGGAAGAATGCCTGGGCACATGAACGTGCTATTAGCAGAAGCTAATGTACCTTATGATGAAGTGTTTGAATTAGAAGATATAAATAATGATTTTGCTAACTCTGACGTTGCATTTGTGATTGGTGCAAATGATGTTACAAATCCAGTTGCAAAAACCGATCCTAAAAGTCCAATATTTGGTATGCCAGTACTTGATGTTGAAAAATGTAAATCAGTTTTATTTGTAAAAAGAAGTTTATCTCCCGGATATGCGGGAATTGATAATGAATTATTTTATAAAGATAATACTTTAATGTTATTCGCAGATGCAAAAAAGATGACAGAAGATATTGTTAAAAATTTAGATTAATGAGAACAAAAATATTTTGTGATATTGCCGATTACAAGACAATAAAATTTTTTAACAACAAATCTTTAGTCGATGGCTTTACCACTAACCCAAGTTTGATGCGATTAGCTGGAGCTAAGAATTATAAACAGTACTCTCTAAAAATTTTAAAAGTTTGCAGAAAAAAACCTATTTCTTTCGAAGTATTTGCTGATAATTTTAAAGACATGCTTTACCAAGCCTATGAAATTAATTCCTGGGGTAAAAATGTCTATGTTAAAATTCCAGTTGTAAACTCTAAAGGATTATTTACAGGACCTGTTATTCAAGAATTAAGTGAACAAGGAATTAAGCTCAACATTACCGCAGTTTACACATTTGAGCAAACTAGAAAAATTTTTAAAAAACTAAATAAAAAAACAAAATCAATTATTTCAATTTTTGCAGGAAGAATGGCTGATAAAGGAAAAGACCCACTTCCAATATTCAAAAGGAGCATTTCTTTAACAAAAAAAAATAAAAATATTGAAATTCTTTGGGCTAGCACGAGAGAAGCCTATAACTTCACTCAAGCAAAACAATTAAATTGCAATATAATTACAATGCCGCCAAAAATAATAAATCAAATTTCAGGATTTGGTAAAAGTTTTAAATCAATGACACTTGATACCGTTAAAAGTTTTCTTACTGATAGTAAAAAATCTAGATTTAGTTTTTAAGAAGCCTTGGCTCTAGATTGTCTTTTTCTTTCGTTTGGATCCAATATAAGCTTTCTAAGTCTGCAAGATTTAGGAGTTATTTCTAGGGCTTCATCAGTATTAAGCATACTTAATTGTTCAGCAATTGCCATTTTTCTTACAGGGGTTAAGACAACATTTTCGTCAGTACCTTGCGTTCTCATATTAGTTAGTTTTTTCCCTTTTAGAACATTTATTTCTAAGTCACCACTTTTTGAAGAAAGTCCTACAATCATGCCTTCATAAACTGGATCGTTATGAGTGACAAACATTTCTCCTCGCGCTTGTAGATTAAAAATTGCAAAGGCTACTGCTTTACCACTCTCCATTGAAATTAAAGCACCATTTCTTCTTCCTTCCATATCACCGGTGTACTCTCCATAAGAGTGAAAAATTCTATTAATAACACCAGTGCCTTTCGTTAAAGTTAAAAATCTACTTGTGTAACCCATAAGACCTCTTGTTGGAGCGTGGAAGATTAATCTTTTTTTATCTTTACCTGTGTCTTTTAGGTCAATAAGTTTACCTTTTCTTTTATTCATTGAGTCGATAATTTTAGATGAATACTCTTCATCTAAATCCATCGTAATTTCTTCGATAGGCTCAAGTTTTTTTCCCTGGTCATCCTTTTTAATCAAAACTTTTGGTGGGCTTACTGTCATTTCAAAACCTTCTCTTCTCATTTGAGTTAGTAGAATTTCTAACATTAATTCACCTCGACCACTTATGACAAAAGCATCTTTGTTTTTATTTTCATCAAAATTTATACCTACATTGTTTTCTGCCTCTAATTTTAGGCGATCTCTAATTTGTGTGCTTGTTAATTTTTTTCCCTCTGTACCTGCTAGGGGAGAGCTATTAACAGTTATAGTAATCGACATTGTAGGAGGATCTATAGGAGTGGCATTAATAGGATCATTTATTTCTAAATCACAAATTGTATCAGCAACGTTTGCTTTTTCTAATCCAGCTATAATAACTATGTCACCAGCTTCACCCTCCTCAATGGGAACTTTTTTTGTTCCCTCATATCTGAAAATTTTTGTAAGCCTTCCTTCGTCAACTTTTTGTCCTTGAAGATTAATAGCTTTTATTCTTTGATTAGCTTTAGCGGTGCCTTGAGCTATCCTTCCAACTAAACTTCTGCCTAAAAAACTATCAGCGTAAAGTAGAGTAGAAAGCATTGCAAAAGGTTTAGTTTTATCAAAAGTTGATGGTTTGACATGTTCAATAATTAGATTAAGTAAGGGTTGAAGATTTTCTCTAGGACCACTAATCTCTTTAGAAGCCCAACCAGATCTACCACTTGCATATAAGACTGGGAAATCTAATTGTTCTTCATTTGCATCAAGGCTTACAAATAAATCGAACGTTTCATCAAGTACTTCATTAGCTCTTTGATCAGGTTTATCTAATTTATTTATTACTACAATCGGTTTTAAACCTTGTTTTAAAGCTTTAGATAAAACAAACTTAGTTTGAGGCATTACGCCTTCAGCAGAGTCAATTAATAACAAAGCTCCATCAGCCATATGAAGGACTCTTTCTACTTCCGCAGCAAAATCTCTATGACCTGGTGTATCAATTATATTTATTCTAGAACTTTTCCAATTGATAGAAGTGGGTTTGGCTAAAATTGTTATTCCTCTCTCTTTTTCTAATTCACCAGAGTCCATCACTCGCTCTTCAACATTTTCATTCTCTCTAAAGGTCCCACTTTGTCTCATCAAGCTATCAATCAGTGTTGTTTTACCGTGATCAACGTGAGCTATAATAGTTATATTTCTGATAGTATTTGTCATCTTGGTTGCGGGGGTAGGATTTGAACCTACGACCTTCAGGTTATGAGCCTGACGAGCTACCAGACTGCTCCACCCCGCGATAAATTATTTTTTTTTTATATTAATTGCTTGAAGTTTATCTTTCTCTTCTTTTATATCGTAAACTATACTTTGTTCCTCTTTTAAAACCCTTAATTTTGATTTTTCTAAGGCTGAAACGTGAAGAAAAATATCTTTTTGAGTTTCATCATCAGTTATAAATCCATAACCTTTTTTGGCGTTAAACCATTTCACTTTACCAGATGGCATTGTTAATCCTCTCATTGTATTTTTAGTACCTGTTTTTTAATTTTTGAAGCTTT
>ATTF01000034.1 GCA_000419545.1 Candidatus Pelagibacter ubique HIMB058 | reverse complement strand
AGTTTTTAAAAATTTTTTCATCTCCATAAGTAGGAGCTAATAATGTAAAATTTTTGAAATTTTTAATACATTCAATCAAATCTCTTAAACATTCATAAGGCAAAATAACATCTGCAGGGTTAAGAAAAACAAATTGATCATCAGAGAGCTCAACTGCTTTATTCATTCCTTTTGAAAATCCAAGATTTTCTTTTGGTATGTAAACTTTTACAAGATTTTTATATTTTTTCTCTAATTGATTTTTTAATTCTTGATCTTGTGAATTTTCTATTATGATAATCTTTAATTTCAAATTATAAGAAATAATTTCATCAACAAGTTTTATAATAAGGTGCTTACTATGATGTGATAAAAAAGCTAGCGTTAGCATATTTTACCTTTTCACTAATTTATCAACTAAAAACAAATAAAATCTATAGGGTAAGATTCTTAAAAACTTTAAAGTCATAGTTAATTGTTTTGGGAAATGTATTTCAAAATTTTTAGATTTAACCAAACCATTATAAATTTTTTCAGCTGCAAACTCTGGTGATCTTAAAAAAGGCATAGGAAATTCATTTTTATCCGTTAGTGGAGTTTTAATAAACCCAGGAGACGTAACAGAAACTCTAACACCATATTTTTTAAAATCAAAATAGATGCTTTCTGCAAAATTTGTTAATGCAGCTTTAGATGGGCCGTATCCACTCGAATTTGGTAAACCTCTATATCCAGCAATAGAGGATACAATAGATATATGGCCAGCTTTCTTTTCTTTAAAATATTTTTCTACAGCTTTTACACAGTTAAGAGTCCCAAAATAATTAACATCCATTACAAATTTATTTTCTTCTAAATTTAGCTCTTGCTCTTTCTTAGGATCATAGGTTCCACTACATAAAAAACAAATATCAATAGCACCTAATTGGCCTTGAACTTGATTAAATGTGGATTTACAATTTTCAAAATTCGTAACATCAAGTGGAAAAGAAAAAATATTCTCATTCTTTGCCATTTCATCTAGCAATTCTTTTCTTCTTGCAGACACAGCAACTTTCCAGCCTTCTCGTGCAAATTTTTCAGCAACTGCTTTACCTATGCCGCTACTAGCACCTGTTACCCAAATTTTTTTCTGATTTTCAGACATGAATTGGTTATATCTTATATTATGACAAAGAATAAATACTTATCTCTCTTTTTTATTTTATTAATAACATTTGCTGCATCAGCAATAGGTGGTTTTACCACCTCAACATTCAAAGAACCTTGGTATTCTCAAATAATTTTACCAAGTTTTAATCCACCTAGTTGGGTTTTCGCACCTGTTTGGACTACTTTATATGTCCTAATGTCTATTGCCGCTTGGAGGATTTGGATAAAGTTTTATGATAAAAAAATACTTAATATTTATTTCATACATTTGTTTTTTAATTTTAATTGGAGCATTATTTTTTTTGGATTTCATTTAATAGGTTTAGCTTTATTAGATTTAGTAATTATATTAATTCTTATAGTTGTTTTAATGAAACTATATTTAACAAAAGATAAGATAAGCTTTTATTTAATGACACCATATTTATTATGGAGTTCTTACGCACTTGTTTTAAATTTTACAATTTTTATTAAAAATTAAATTTTTAAAACCACCTCTTTGGATAATTCCTTTTTAACAAATACCTATTTGATACTATTGATAAGATAATTATAGATACAGATCCTGCTATGACAGGGAACAAAATATAATTCACGGAAACATCTGCAAATAATGCTATTAATGGATTTGCAGCTGCTGGCGGATGGATAACTTTAAAATACATCATTAAAGTAATTGTTAATCCCACTGATAATCCTAAACTTACAAAAGATATTCCTAAAATTTCATTTAATATAACTCCAATTATTATTGCTAATAAATGACCAAAAAAAATATTCGCTGGTTGCGCAAATTCACTATCATGAAACACAAAAACTATTAAAGTTGTTGATCCAAAAGAGAACATCAGCCAGAAACCTGTGGATGTCTCAAAACTTAAAAATGACAGAACGCCAATTATTATTGAACCAAATATACCTAAAATGATTGGTTCAACTTTTTTTGATATTTTCATATATATTTTTTTTTATTTTAAGTTATATACACTTAATGGATTATACAAAACCATTCAAATTTCTTAAAAATTTACCTCCAAAATTAAATTCTTTTTATAACAAGAGATCTAGTTCTGGAGTTAAAGTAAGCAATAAATCTAAGACAAAAAAAGATTTTGATCCAGTAACTAATTTTGATCGTGCTTTTGAAAAATATATCAGATCATTAATAAATAAAAAATTTCCTAAAGACTCAATAATTGGTGAAGAATTTGAAGATAAATTTTCTTCTAATAATTTTAAATGGTCAATTGATCCTATCGATGGAACAAGAGCATTTGTTATTGGTGCGCCAACATGGTCTAATCTTATTAGCCTTTCAGAAAATAATAAATCAATTTTAGGTTTAGCAAATTTTCCTGAGTTAAATAAATATTATATTAATGATAAAAATAAATCATACTTATTTAAAAATAATAAAAAATTTATTCTTAAATCATCGAATAATAATAATTTGAAAACAATAAAAATTATTGGAAATTTTCATGGAACTCTAAGTTATGAAAAACAGAAAAGGGTGATTAAAAAATTTGGGTGGTCCTTTAGGTTGGCAGGTTTTGATGCTTTAAATTATTGCTTGTTGGCTGAAGGGACTGTAGATGCAGTAATTGAAGCTAATTTAAAGCCATATGATATATTACCTTTGATACCAATTATAAAAAACTCAGGAGCAATTGTCACTAATTGGAAAAATGAGCCAGCTGAAAATGGAGGAAATATTCTAGCCACATCTAATAAAGTATTGCATACTAAAATCTTAACATTATTAAAACCATTTACCAAAAAATCATGATTAATTTATTTTTAAATAGAGTTTTCAGAGCAATTAAAATTGATATTGAGCTTTTTGAAGAAGTTGAGAAAGATAAAAAAGCTACGCTCCAAGCTGGTTTAGTAGTTGTATTATCTAGTTTAGCTGCAGGCGTGGGTTCTTTACATTTAGGAGCATCAAATTTTTTAATCGCACCGGCGTTATCTTTGCTAAGCTGGTATGTTTGGGCGTATATTATTTATTTTGTAGGTGTAAAACTTTTTGGAGATAGAAAAACGAAAAGTAATCACGGAGAACTTTTAAGAACAATAGGTTTTTCAAGTGCTCCAGGTCTTATCAGAGTTTTTGGTGTTACGCCTGAACTTATGACAGTAACTTTTATTGGATCAGCATTTTGGATGTTAGCTTGTATGGTTGTAGCTGTTAAATCTGCTTTAGACTATGACAGTTTATTAAAAGCTTTTGGTGTTGTAGTTGTTTCTTGGTTGTTTCAGGCGTTCTTTTTATTCTTAATAATTGTATTGTTTAAAGGCGCTTAAAGAGGAAAAATTCTTTTAGCCAAATTACAACTGTTACATATTTTGTAACTATGCATTATAAGATTTTGCTTAACACTTTCATCTTCCTTTTTGCATTCTTCGCAAATATCATCAATTTTTAATCCTTCTTTAACAACCCAGGCTCTGTGATAAAAATTATCAATATTTTTTTGAATTAACCCTTTTGCAAAATCGTTAGCTTTTTTTTGGTCAAATGGACCATGGATCTTTTTTGTGTTCTCATCAATAGTATCAATATTATTAGGATTTTTATGAACTCCTTCTATGACAATATAACTATCGTTTTCCATAATGGATAATATAACATATTCATTATGAAAAAGTTTTTACTTTTAGTCACATTAATAATTTTTAATTCAAATTTAAAAGCTGAAGAAAAAAAAGCTTATTTTGCTGGTGGATGCTTTTGGTGCATGGAAGAGTCATTCGATCAAGTTAAAGGTGTTAAATCTGTTGTTTCAGGATATTCAGGAGGACATTTAAAAAATCCTACTTATGCTGATGTAATTTACACTGACTCAGGACATGTTGAGGCAGTAGAAATAACCTACGACTCTTCCTTAGTAAATTATGAAGGATTATTAGAAGTATATTGGCAAAACATAGATCCATTTGATGCTGAAGGTCAATTTTGCGATAAAGGAAAAAGTTATCGTTCAGTTATTTTTTACGAAAATGAAAATCAAAAAAAAATTATAGATAAATCATTTAAAAATTTACAAAAAAAATTTGATAAAAAAATTGTTACATTAGTATGGGATTTTGAAAAATTCTATCCAGCAGAAAATTATCATCAGGACTATTATGAAAAAAATTTCATTAGATATCTTATGTACAAAAAAGGCTGTCAAAGAGAAGAGACGTTAAAGGAGATATGGAATTAAAAAAAATATTAATCATTTTGTTTTTTGTTTTTTTCACTAAGAGTCTTACTGCTGAAATCGTAAACCCTAATGAAAAGTTACTACCTTATGATGTGGTAAAGATTCAATTAGAAGCTTTAAAAAATAATAATGAAAATGATGACGGTATTAAGCAAACATGGTTATTTGCTCATCCTGAAAATAAAAAAAGTACTGGGCCTTATGCGAGATTTAGGATTATGATTTACGGAGATCAATATAGAACTTTATTAAATCATACTTCTCATAAAATAGAATTATTAATGAATTCACCAAATAAATATATTTTTAAGATTAAAATTTTAGCTAAAGATAAACAGCTTCTATTTTATGAATGGCACGTAGAGAAAGCATCAGAAAATAATTGTAAGGACTGCTGGTTTACATCAGCAGTATCAATGCCAATTGACCAGGGCAATACAATTTAATGAAAAGACCTTCTTATCCATTTAGACTTTTAATAATTTTATTGATACTCACAGTAATTCCGATTGGGACTACTCATATAGGCTCAATATATTTAGGCTTAAAAAATGGAATTTTATTAGGATTTTGCGTTGGAATTCCTTGTGTTACCTATGCTTGCTGGAAAATGTTTATGGACGGATGGAGAGATGAGGATGAGGAATGAATTTTAAAACATCAAGAAAAGAAGCTTTAGAGGTTTTAGAAAATTACGTTGAAAAAGATATTAATAATTATAATTCAAAAAGAAATTTTGATTTTGGACCTTCAAACAGAGAGAATGTTTCATGTCTTTCACCGTATATCACTCACAGATTAATTACAGAATATGAAGTTACCAAGAAAGTTTTAAGTAAGCACCCTCATCAAAAAGTAGAAAAATATATTCAAGAAATATTTTGGAGAGTTTATTGGAAAGGCTGGTTAGAATTAAGACCAAAAGTGTGGTCAGATTTCATAGAAGATCTTAATACAATCGAAAAAAATGAAAACTATCAAAAAGCTATTAATGCTCAAACTCACATTGAATGTTTTAATGAATGGGTTCATGAGCTAAAGGAAAACAATTATTTACATAATCACACGAGAATGTGGTTTGCTAGTATTTGGATTTTTACTTTAAACCTACCTTGGCAAAAAGGAGCTGAGTTTTTTATGAGACATTTGTTTGATGGAGATGCAGCATCAAATACTCTGAGCTGGAGATGGGTAGCTGGACTTCAGACTAAAGGAAAACATTATGTTGCACAGGCCTGGAATATTTCAAAGTTTACAAATAACAAGTACCAAAAAGTGGAATTAAATGAAAATGCATTACCATTAACAGATTCAAGAGAGTACAAACTTATAGCTCCAGAAATTTCGAAGGAAGATGTTGGAAGTGATACATTATTATTTTTTGAAAATGACTTAAATATCGAGTCTTTCAAATTAAAAAAATATCAAAATATATTTTGTGTTCTGATAAGCAATAAGAAGAGAAAAATTAAATTAGATGAAAAAGTTATAAATTTTAAGAAAAAAATTATTGATGACCAAACCAAAAGGTTTCCTGATATTAAAGTTTTAGAGGAGACTCAGTTTGAAGAATTAGCTGACAAGACTAAAAATTTTGATATTATCTATCCATCTATTGGAGAAAATTTATCTTTTTTAAAATCGATTAAGAAAAAAAAGAATTTAGAATATAATTTTTTAGTAAGAGAGGGAGATGAATTTTGTTGGCAGTTTTCAAATAAAGGCTATTTTAATTTTAAATCTAACATTCCAAAAATAATATCAAAAATAATCTAAAACCATCTGATCATTCCAATTATTGCAGCCGTTGCATAAAAAAACTGTAACAATAAAATTCCCTTATGACCTCCATTATAAGACCAGATGCCGATTAAAATTGCCGATAATAACAACAAACAAAAACCAAAAAATTCAATTCCGATATTTAATGCCACTAATAAAGAATATAAAATAGCCGTAATTACACCTGCCCATTCAAAAAATTTATTTTTCATTATTTATGATTTTCCTGAACATTTTTTTGAGCAATATTTAACTTTTTCCCAATTAAGTCTCCATTTTTTTCTCCAAGCAAAAGGTTTATTGCAAACGGGACAGGTTTTTTTGGGTAAATTAATTTTTTTCATTTCTAAGTAAATGTTTATTTTTTAAAAATAAAAAAAA
>ATTF01000033.1 GCA_000419545.1 Candidatus Pelagibacter ubique HIMB058 | reverse complement strand
AAAAAAAAAGGCTGCAAAATTGCAGCCTTTTTTAAAATCTTTGGGTAGGTGAAATTACATTCCCATTCCACCCATGCCGCCCATTCCACCCATGCCACCGCCCATTGGAGGCATAGCAGGACCAGCGTCTTTATCTTCAGGTTTATCTGCGATCATTGCTTCAGTTGTAATTAATAATCCAGCTATGGAAGCAGCATCTTGTAATGCTGACCTTACAACTTTAGTTGGATCAATTATTCCTTTAGCAAACATATCTACATAATCTTCGTTCTGCGCGTCGTAACCTTGAGAAGCTTTTTTACCCTCTAAAAGTTTACCTACAACTACAGAACCGTCGACTCCTGCGTTAGCAGTAATTTGTCTGATTGGAGCTTGAAGAGCTTTTTTTACAATCTCAACACCAGCTTTTTGATCGTCGCCTTTTACTTTAACACCATCTAAATCTTGTGCAGCGTAAAGTAGGGCACAACCACCACCGATTACTACTCCTTCTTCAACAGCAGCTCTTGTTGCGTTAAGTGCGTCTTCAACTCTATCTTTTCTCTCTTTAACTTCAACTTCTGTAGCACCACCAACTTTAATTACAGCAACACCACCAGCAAGTTTAGCTAATCTTTCTTGAAGTTTTTCTTTATCGTAGTCAGATGTTGTTTCATTGATCTCAGATCTTATTTGATTACACCTTGCTTCGATATCTGATTTTTTACCTTCACCAGCAACAATTGTGCTGTTCTCTTTATCGATTTTTACTTTTTTACAAGAACCTAGATCACCAATTTTTACGTTCTCTAATTTGATACCAAGGTCCTCAGAGATTACTTGGCCGCCAGTTAGAATAGCAATATCTTCTAACATTGCTTTTCTTCTATCGCCAAAGCCTGGAGCTTTTACAGCTACAACCTTTAAACCACCTCTTAATTTGTTTACTACTAAAGTTGCTAAAGCTTCACCTTCAACATCCTCAGAAATAATCATTAATGGTCTGTTAGCTTGAACTACTGACTCTAATAAAGGTACCATTGGTTGCAAGTTAGTTAATTTTTTCTCAACTAAAAGCACTAAAGGATTTTCAAGTTCAGTTGTCATTTTTTCAGTATTAGTTACGAAGTAAGGAGAAAGGTATCCTCTATCAAACTGCATACCCTCAACTACATCAAGCTCAGTTTCTACACCTTTTGCTTCTTCAACTGTAATAACACCTTCATTACCAACTTTTTGCATTGCTTTAGAAATCATATCTCCTATTGATTTTTCACCATTAGCAGAAATTGTTCCAACTTGTGCAACTTCTTCATTAGCTTTTACTTTTTTTGAAGATGTTTTTAATTTATCAATAACATGTTCCACTGCTTTATCTATACCTCTTTTGATATCCATTGGGTTCATGCCAGCTGTTACATACTTAAGACCTTCATTAACAATAGCTTGAGTTAAAATTGTTGCAGTAGTTGTTCCATCACCAGCATTATCATTAGTTTTGCTGGCAACTTCTTTAACCATTTGTGCACCCATATTTTCAAACTTATCATCAAGTTCAATTTCTTTAGCCACAGACACGCCATCTTTAGTTGTTCTTGGTGCGCCGTATGATTTATCCATTACTACGTTTCGTCCTTTCGGACCTAAAGTAACTTTAACAGCATTTGCTAAAGTGTTTACTCCAGTAAGCATTTTAGATCTAGCTTCTGTGTCAAATTTTATTATTTTTGCCATTTTACTCTCCTCTAAACGTTATTTTTTACTTTTTGAAATCCCCATTATGTCTGACTCTTTCATAATGCTGTATTCTTTACCGTCTATTTTGACTTCAGTTCCAGACCATTTTCCAAATAGTACGATATCACCAATTTTCACATCCATAGATGTAATTTTCCCGTCTTCATTTTTGGCGCCTGGTCCAACAGCCACTACTTCACCTTCTTGAGGTTTTTCCTTAGCTGTATCTGGGATGATAATTCCGCCAGCAGTCTTTTCCTCACTGTCTAGCACTTTAATAAGCACTCGGTCGTGCAAAGGTCTAAATTTCATATAATATTTCTCCTATAAATTTAAATGTATGCCTGATATGGTAAGTTTTAACCATATTTCAAGAGGCAAAAATCATTAAAAAAACCAATAAAATTGTGCTTTAAAAGACATAAAACAAAACAAAAGAGATTAACAAATTGAGAGAATTAGAGGGCTTAAAAGAAATATACAATAATTACGATACCTTCATAATTGATTTATGGGGAGTAATGCACAATGGGATAATGCTTAATCCAAGAGCTATTGAAGTAGTAGAGAATTTACAAAAGAATTCTAAAAAATTTGTTTTTTTATCAAATGCGCCAAGACCAAGTACAAATGTTATTGATTTTCTTCTAAAGATGAAAATGGACAAAAAATATCTCTCCAACGTGATGACTTCTGGTGAGGCAGCAATGCACGCAATAAATAAAGAGAAATTCGGAAAAAATTTCTATCATTTAGGACCAAAAAGAGATGTTCAAGTATTTGAAAAAGTTAAAGATCACGAAACAACGATCGAAAATTGTGATTTTATATTATGCACCGGCTTATTTGATGAGCATGAAGATGATTTAGAATATTATAAAAAATTATTAAAAGACCACATATCAAAAACTTTAATTTGTACAAATCCAGATTTAACTGTTCACAGAGGAAATGTGGAAGAGTTATGCGCTGGATCAGTCGCAAAAGTTTTTGAACAGTTAGGTGGAAAGGTAATATATTTTGGCAAACCTTACGAGGAAGTTTATAAAATGTGTTTCTCAAAAAATGAGAGAGTTTTAGCTATTGGAGATAATCTCAGAACAGACATTAAAGGAGCAAATGTTTTAAATTTTGATTGTGTTTATATTTCTGAAGGGGTTCACAGGGATGAATATAATGATGTTTCAGAATTAGAAACTCTTTTAAAAAAATATAATGTGAAGGCAAATTTTTATCAAAAAGAACTAAAATGGTAGAATGAAAATTTATAATAATACCAATTTAAACTTAAAACATAAAAAAGCAGTTGTAGCCATCGGAAATTTTGATGGAGTACATTTGGGTCATCAAAAAGTATTAAAAGAGGCAAAGATAATGGCAAAAAAAAAAAGGTTGCCATTTGGCGTGATGACATTCGAGCCTATGCCTGTGATGTTTTTTAATAAAAAAATTAAAAATCATAGAGTAAATTCCTTAAATCAAAAAAAATATTATTTAAAAAAACTAAACTTAGATTTTTTAATAATTGTAAAATTTAATAAAATATTTTCTTCTTTGACAGCTGAGGAGTTTATTGAAAATATTATTTATAAGAAAATAAATTGTAAATACGTATACATCAGTAGAAATTTTAAATTTGGTTTCAAAAGAAGGGGAAATTTAAAAACTCTTAAGTTTTTTGAAAACAAATTTGGCTATAAAAGTATTATTACAAAACCACATAAAAAAGCTAAAAAAATTATTTCATCTACAATGATAAGGAAAAAAATTGCAGCTGGTAAAATTAATGAAGCAAACAAACTTCTTGGTCGCAAATGGAGTATTGAAGGAAAAGTAATAGCAGGAAAAAAAAGAGGCCGTAAAATAGGATTTCCGACGTGTAATTTAAAGTTAAATAACTATGTAACACCTCAACGCGGTGTTTATGCTGTAAAAGTTGATGGTAATAATTTTAACAAAAAAGGTATAGCCAATGTAGGTTTTAGGCCAACATTTAATGGCCAAAGTTTATTATTAGAAACAAATATATTTGGAATTAACAAAAATTTATATAATAAAGTAATTAATGTCCATTTTAAGAAATTTATTAGAAAAGAAAAAAAATTTCAAAATATAGAAGAATTAAAAAAACAAATTAAAATTGATATACAAAAAGCAAAAAATTAATGTCTAAAGATACTTTACAACTCCCAAAAACAGCCTTTTCAATGAAGGCAAGTTTACCAACCAAAGAGCCTGAAATTTTAAAGAAATGGGAGAAGATCAAAATTTTTGAAAAATTAAGAAAGAGCTCGAAGGGAAAAGAGAAATTTGTCCTTCACGATGGCCCCCCTTATGCAAATGGTCATATACATATGGGAACTGCGTTAAATAAAATTTTAAAAGATATGATAACTCGATTTCACCAAATGAACGGCAAAGACTCAGTTTATGTACCAGGATGGGATTGTCATGGTTTACCTATCGAATGGAAAATTGAAGAACAGTATAAAAAAAAGAAAAAAAATAAAGACGAAGTTCCAGTAAAAGATTTTAGAAGAGAATGTAGAGAATTCGCAAAAAGTTGGATAGATGTTCATATCAAAGAGTTTAAGCGTTTAGGTGTAGTTGGTGATTTTGAAAATTACTATTCTACTATGAGCTACGAAGCGGAAGCTCAAATTGTAAGAGAATTAGGTAAGTTTCTTTTAGACGGAAGTTTATATCAAGGTTTTAAACCAGTACTTTGGTCGACAGTAGAAAAAACAGCTTTAGCAGATGCAGAAGTTGAATATATGGATCATACATCCAATACAATCTACGTTGCCTTTAAAATTAAAAAAACAAATAAAGAGTTCTTGAAAGATGCTAGCATTATCATTTGGACTACTACACCATGGACTATACCAGCTAATAGAGCTTTAGCATTTAATAGCAATATTGAATACTCAGTTTTAGAAATTGATGATTTAGAATTTTTTAAGGAAAAGAAAATAGTTGTTGCAAAAAATTTAATAAATGCAATTGCTGAAGAATGTGAAATTAAAAACTTTAAAGAAATTAAAACTTTTAAAGGCTCAGAGCTAACAGGAACTATCTGTAGTCATCCATTCTTAAAAATGAACTATGATTATGATGTTCCAATGCTAGATGGACAATTCGTTAATTTAGATCAAGGAACTGGCATTGTTCACTGTGCGCCTAGTCATGGTGCTGATGACTTCAATCTTTGTCTAAAAAATAATATACCATCTTTGTATACAGTAGATGATGCTGGTCTTTATACTAAAGAGATACCTTATTTTACTGGCACACATATTTTTAAAGCAGATCCAGTTGTTATTGAAAATCTTAAAGAGCAAAATAAACTTTTAAAAAATAATAAACTTACTCATAGCTATCCTCATTCTTGGAGATCAAAAGCTCCTCTAATATATAGGGCAACTCCTCAATGGTTTATATCTATGAAAAAAAATAACCTAAGGGATAAAGCTATCAAAGCAATTAATGATACAATTTTTTTTCCAAATAAAGGCAAAGATCGACTGTTATCAATGGTGGAAGGCAGACCAGACTGGTGTGTTTCTAGACAAAGAGTTTGGGGAGTTCCTCTTCCAATTTTTATTAATAAAAAAACTAAAGAACCTCTAAGAGATCAAAAAGTTATAGATAGAATAGCCTCAATTTATGAAAAACAAGGTTCAGACTGTTGGTTTACTGATGACCCTAATATTTTTTTAGGAGATGAATATAATACTAATGAATACGAGAAATTAAACGATATTGTCGAGGTTTGGTTTGATAGCGGTTCAACACATAGTTTTGTTTTAGAAAAAAGAAAAGATTTAAAATGGCCTGCTGATATGTATTTGGAAGGTTCGGATCAACATAGAGGGTGGTTTCATTCGTCATTATTAGAGTCTTGTGGGACAAGAGGAAAAGCACCTTTTGAAAGCATTCTTTCACACGGCTTTGTTGTAGACGGTAAAGGAATGAAAATGTCAAAATCAATGGGTAATGTGATTTCTCCTGAAGAAATTTTGAAAAATTACGGGGCAGATATTTTAAGAGTTTGGGTAGTTTCCTCAGATTACGCTGAAGATCTCAGAATAGATAAAGGTATCTTAGCACAGCATGCAGAGTCGTATAGAAAAATAAGAAACACTTTTAGATACATGCTTGGAAATTTAAAAGATAATTTCGTTAGGCAGGATTTTGAAAAAATCAAGATAAATGAATTAGAGGAATTAGAGCAATATATTTTAGGTAAACTTTTTAAAATTGGTGAAGCTTTTGAGGAAAACCTAAAAAATTACAATTTTCATAAATTATATAAAGAGCTATTAAATTTCTGTACTATTGATCTATCCTCCTTTTATTTCGATATAAGAAAAGATGTTCTTTACTGTGATGATTTAAATTCTAAGAAAAGAAAAGATTGTGTAATAGTTTTAAATATTATTTTAGAAAGTTTGCTTAAATGGTTTGCTCCTATTTTAGTTTTTACTTCTGAAGAAATTAATAGCTTGTTAAATAAAAAAGATGAAAGTATTCATGAAAGTCTTTTTGTTAAAATACCGAAAAATTGGAACAATGAAGCTATAATTAGCAAATGGTCAAAATTATTAAAAATAAAGCAAGTGGCAAATATTGCAATTGAAGCGAAAAGAGCAAGCAAAGAGATTGGCTCAAGTCTTGAAGCTGAAATTAAACTTAATTTAAATAAAGAAAACTTTGATATTTTGGAAAATATCAATTTAGCTGAATATTTTATTACATCTAAAGCGGAAAAAAAACTATCAGAAAAAGAAAGCGTAGACGTAAGAAAAGCTGAAGGAAAAAAATGTGAACGATGTTGGAAAATTTTAGAAAATAAATGTGAAAGAAAAAATTGTCCAATATAGAAATTAAATAATATTTTGATAAATTTGAAAAATATAAAAAATTCTCTTATAAAAAAAGAAATTATAATTTGTCTTACATTAATTATAATAATTTATTACTTTGATAGATTTACTAAAAATATAATAATA
>ATTF01000032.1 GCA_000419545.1 Candidatus Pelagibacter ubique HIMB058 | reverse complement strand
AAAAATTATAAAACAACTAAATATTATTATAAAATACGCTAAGTTTCGATGATAAAATTGAACTAAAGAATGATTGTTAAATTCAAAAAAATTAAGAATATTATTCAAAACTATATCGTCTGGAAAAAATGATTTTCCCATCAACGGCCAAGTTTGATAAATCATTCCTGCATCTAAACCAGAAACAAATGCACCTAAAATAATCTGGAAGAAAATTGCTAATAATAATATTTGATAAAATAAGTTACTTTGAGAAAAAAAAAAAAATTTTTTATCTTTTTTAAATGCATTCAAAAATAACCAAAAAATAGAAGAAATTATGATAATCGCAGTGCCCAAATGTACTGATAGTCTATAATGACTCACAGTGATATCATGAACCAAACCACTTTTTACCATATACCAGCCTATTCCACCTTGAAAAAGAATTAAAGCAAAAATAAAAAAACAAATTTTTATATATTTTTTTTTAATTTTCTTTGAAAAATAAAAAAAAATTAATGGTAATAAAAAAAATAAACCAATAAATCTTGCTAGAAATCGATGAGCGTATTCCCAGTAAAAGATTGTTTTAAATTCTTCAATATTCATATCGTAATTAAGTATATTATATTGAGGTATTGTTTTATATTTATCAAAATATAAATTCCACTCAGTATCGTTAAATGGAGGAAGAATTCCTTTAAATAACTCCCACTCTATAATAGACAAACCTGAATTAGTTAATCTTGTTAAACCACCTACTATTATAAGTATAAATATTAAAGATAAGCATGCAACTAACCAAAAAATAAAAAGTTGATTTATTAATTCTTTTGATAATTTCATAATTATATTATACTTCTGCTAAAAGATCCTAAAATTAAAAAATTGTCGCTATGGTAAACAAAAATATACTTAAAATTAGAAAAAAATTAGACAAGCTTGATAATAAATTGCTAAATATAATCAAAAAAAGAACTCACTTAGTTAATTTAGTTATTAAAAATAAAAAATTCAAAAAAGATATTGTTGATAAAAAAAGAATTTCAATAATTTTAAAAAATATTTCAAAGAAATCCAAAAAAATAAAAATAGATACAAAACTAACCCAAAAAATTTGGATATCGATGATTAAAGCTTTTATAGATTACGAATATAGAAATTTTAAAAAGAAACTTTAAAAATTATTTACTATGTGGCGGTAATTTTTTTTCGACAAAATATTCGTGTTTACGAGTATTTGGATTATATTTCTTTAGTTTAAGTTTATCTTTAGCTTTTTCACCCTTAGTAGGTTTCTTAGCATAATAAATAAACTTACTGTCCGGATTACTTTCCGGCACCATACGAACCTTAAGATGAGTCTTTTTTGCCATAATTTTTAATTAATGAAATCTTGTTTAATATATTTTCTGCTTTATTTCTTAATTTAGCTTTTAAATATTTTTCTTTTAAACCAAAGGAGTCATTGTCGTCAAGTTTTTTTATTTTAGATTTTAATATTTTTTTGACTCCAGCAATGGAGATTTTTTGATCTTTAAGCAGGTATTTAATTATCTTTAAAATTTCAATATTTTCTTTTGAATAGTATCTACGATTGTTGATTTTTTTTGGTTTTATTACTGAGAATTCTTTTTCCCAGTACCTTAAAATGTGATTTAGAGGCTTATTAGTTGTTGGGTCTATTAAATCTAATAATTTACATAATTCTGATATATTAATTAATTTGCTCATTAAATTTCATTAATATATTTAATTAATTTTTTTGAAGGAACGAATTTTAAAACTTTTCTGGACTTAATAATATATTCCTCTTTTGTTTTTGGATTTCTCCCAATTCGCTCTTTTTTAAATATTTTTTTAAAAACACCAAAATTTTTAAGATTTAACTCTGATTTTTTAATTTGCTGAGCCATACATTCTAAAATAATGCTTAAGATTTTTTTTGAATAATTCTTTGAATAACCAATTTTTTTATTTATTTCTCTAGCTATTATATCTTTTGTTAAATTATCACTCATTCTGTAAGTGGTTTAAATTGTCTTTAATTCTCCTCATTAATTTTCCTTTTACAATTTTGTAAGATAAATCTATTGAGTAGAAAAACCCTAAAGAATCTGTCCCCCCATGACTCTTTACTACAGGACCATTTAATCCAAGAAAAATTGCACCGTTATATTTTCTTGGATCTAAACGACTCTTAAATTTTTTTAATGAAAAATACGAAAATAATAGAGAAATTTTAGTAAAAAGATTTTTTGTTAAAGCTTCTTTTAAATTTTTATTAATAAATTTAGCTGTTCCTTCAGCAGTTTTTAAAGCAATATTGCCCGTAAAGCCATCTGTTACTATTACATTAGACTGACCAGACATTATGTCGTTTCCTTCAATATAGCCATTAAATATAAAATTATCATCATTGCTTATTTTTTTTAATTTTTTTGAAGTATTCTTAAGTAACTCTGTTCCCTTAATTTCTTCTGAGCCAATATTCAATAATGAAACTTTGGGTATATCATTTGGAAATAAAGACTTGTACAGCGCTGATCCCAATTCAGCAAAATCAACAAGATTTTCGTCTGTACATTCAATATTTGCCCCTAAATCTAAAACTACATTAGTTCCAACTTGATTTGGCCAAAGTCCAGCTAAAGCAGGTTTACTTACTTTGTCCATCATTTTTAATATCATTCTTGATATAACAAGTAAAACGCCAGTATTACCTGCTGATAAACTTATATTAGCATTACCATTTATTTGATAGTTTATGCATTTCCACATACTTGTATTTTTTGAATTTTTAATAGCTGTTAAGGGTGTTTCGTTATCAGATACTACATTGTCTGCATTAATAATGTTTATGAATTTGCTATCTATTTTATATTTTGTTAATTCGTTTTTTATATCTTTCTCTCTTCCAAATAAATTTATAATAAAGTCATTGTTTTTACTATTTTTATCAATAAAAAGTTTTACGCCTTCTATTGTTTTATTTGGTGAGTTATCTCCGCCCATTGCATCAATTGCAATGGAAATTTTTTCAGACATAGTAATTGATTAGATATCTAAAATTTTTTTTCCGTTATAATAGCCGGATTTTAGATCTATATGATGAGATAATCTAAACTCACCACTTTTTTTATCTTCTACGATGTTCGTAGAGGATAATTTGTGATGAGATCTTCTCATTTTTTTTCGTGAAACTGATGTTTTTCTTTTTGGAACTGCCATATTTAATATTTATAATTTTTTAACTCTTCTAACATATATTTAGGAGATATATCAAAACAAAATTTATAAAATTTATTAAAATATAACTCAAATTTTTTCCAATTTTCATCATTTTTTCCCAAATATTCAAAATATTTAATAATTAAATTCTTATTAATTTTAAAATCATCATTGCTAGTATTAATTTTTAATAATATATCATAAAATAACTTATTTAAATCTTTCATCTTCTTATTTACAGTAATATCTCCAAATCCCATTTCTCTAAGGTTATTTTCAATACAATTAAATAAATTGTTATAATTATTCTGGTCAACTTTAACTTTTTTCATTTTAAATATAATCAATATAATCGAATAATGTATAAACATAAGATATACTCTAGTTTCGAATGTGTCTTTTAAGGTCAATGATTTGTAAAAAAAAATATTTCGAGACAAAAATAGTAAAATATTATAAAGGTTTGCGTTATGTTTTCTTTTAAAAAAAATCATTTAATATTTTATATTTCAATTTCTATTTTAACAAATTGCCAATTACAAGATCCTAAAAACACACATGGAATAATTTTTTTAGAAAATAGAGCAAAAAAGTTAATTGTAAATAAATCAAATAAAAATGATGTTATAAAAATTATAGGAAATCCTCAAATAAAAGATGAGACTGATGAAAATAATTGGATTTATCTTGAAAGAGTTCTTTCAAAAGGAAAATATCATGAGTTGGGAAGACATAAGCTAAAAGAAAATAATGTATTAATGATAACATTTGACAAATACGGAATATTAAAAGGAAAAGAATTCTATAAAAAAGAGGACATTAATAAAATTGAATTTTCAAAAGATGAGACTAAAAATGACTTAACAAAAAAAAGTTTTGTTCAAAAATTTTTACAAAGTATAAAACAAAAAATGTACAGCAATAGAAATTTAGATTTTTAGTGTGCGATTACAGCAAGTAAAAGTAAAGCAACGATATTCGTTATTTTTATCATAGGATTTACTGCAGGACCCGCTGTATCTTTGTATGGGTCTCCTACCGTATCGCCTGTCACTGCTGATTTGTGTGCTTCTGATCCTTTGCCACCAAAATTTCCATCTTCAATATATTTCTTTGCATTATCCCAAGCACCGCCACCTGCTGTCATGGATACTGCAACAAATAAACCTGTAATAATTACACCAAGCAACATAGCTCCTAAAGATGACAATGCAGCTTCCATTCCACCAATTTGTAGTATTAAAAAATACAATATAACTGGAGATAATACTGGTAACAACGATGGTATTATCATTTCCTTAATTGCTGCTTTTGTTAAAAGATCGACTAATCTACCATAATCTGGTTTTCGTTTCCCTTTCATAATACCTGGTATCTTTTTAAATTGTCTTCTAACTTCTATGACAACAGATCCACCTGCTCTTCCAACTGCTTGCATTCCCATTGAACCAAATAAATAAGGTAACATTCCTCCTATTAACAGTCCTGCCACAACAAATGGATTAGATAAATCAAATGTAACGTTCACACCTTCAAGTGCAGAACCATTTACAGTTGAAAAATATTTAATATCTTCTGTATAAGCTGCAAATAAAACCAATGCACCTAAACCTGCAGAACCAATAGCATACCCTTTAGTAACGGCCTTTGTAGTATTACCCACTGCGTCTAATGCATCGGTAGTTTTTCTAACATTTTTAGGTAACTTAGACATCTCTGCAATTCCACCAGCATTATCAGTAACAGGTCCGTATGCATCTAGAGCTACAACCATGCCTGTTAACGCTAACATAGCAGTTACAGCGATAGATATACCAAACAAACCAGCAAGTTCATTAGTATACAAAATTCCTGCAACAATAATTAAAGCTGGTACAGCTGTAGCTTCCATTGAAATAGCTAATCCTTGAATTACATTGGTTCCGTGTCCAGTAGTGGAAGATTGTGCTACTGTTTTAACAGGTCTATAGTTGGTACCTGTGTAGTATTCGGTAATCCAAATTAACAATCCTGTAATCGCAAAACCAACAACACCACAAATGTATAAGTCCAAACCATTAAAATTTTTATCATCACTAGAATAATTTTCTGTTAATCCTACAACTGAATCTGTTACAGGATATAAAATTATTAGAGACGTAATAGCTGTTACAATAAAACCTTTATAAAGAGCTCCCATAATATTTTTACTTTTCCCAAGTTTTACAAACCAAGTACCAATTATTGAAGTAATAATGCATGCTCCTCCAATAGCTAATGGATAGATCATTAAATTGTAATCATTTGGAAAAAATATTGAGGCTAAAACCATTGTTGCAACTATAGTCACAGCGTAAGTTTCAAATAAATCTGCAGCCATTCCTGCACAATCACCCACATTGTCACCAACATTATCTGCTATCACAGCTGGGTTTCTAGGATCATCTTCTGGAATTCCTGCCTCTACTTTTCCAACTAAATCAGCACCTACGTCTGCTCCTTTAGTAAAAATTCCTCCACCAAGTCTTGCAAATATTGAAATTAATGAAGCTCCAAAACCAAGAGCAACTAATGCATTAATAATCTCTCTATTATCAACGTTTAAATTGATTAATATAATATAATAAATTGTAATTGCTATTAATGCTAAACCTGCAACTAATAACCCTGTTATCGCACCTGATTTAAAAGCAATTGTTAAACCTGATTGTAAGCTTTTTCTAGCTGCTTCAGCAGTTCTTACATTAGCTTTAACAGAAATTAGCATTCCTACATAACCTGCTACACCTGACAGAAATGCCCCGATGAAATAACCAACACCAACTAAATAATTAAAAAAATAAGTCACTATTGCTAAAACAATTAATCCTACTACTGCAATAGTTTTGTACTGCCTATTTAGATAAGCTTTAGCACCAATTTGAATAGCTTCAGCTATTTCTTGCATTCTAGAATTACCAGCACTAGATGAAATAATCTGACCTGATAGAAGGTAACTGTAAGCTACAGCTAAAATTCCGGTAAATGAAATTAAATAAAGTAATTCTAAATATTCAGTCATATAAAAAAGTCATAAATGCCAAAATAATTTTAAAAACGCAAGCTAAACTTACTTTAAATAACAGTTATTTATTCATCTTTTCTTAAAATTTTAGCAATTTTATCTAGGATTGCATTTAAATACCCTATTTGTATCTTTTCAAGAAAATGTTCTGAGGCTACTAGGTATTCTGATATTATAACCTTTTTGGGTGTATTATGCTTAAAGATAAGCTCGAATAGTGCAGCAAACAATATAATTTTTAATATTTTGTCAGTTTTTTTAAGATCAATGTCATTATTTAAGTGGGTAACGATTGTTTCTTCTATTAATTCTGACCTTTCTAATGTGCCAATTACAACATCCTTTATAAATTTTTTATATTGGCTCTTGGGGTATTCAATTTCACTATTTGGATTAATTAACGAACTATAAAGTTTTTGTATTACTTTAATTCTGGGAGATGTAACTTTAGATTTTTTTAGGCTCATTTTTTAAAATCATGATTACTGCATTCGCAGCTTCTGAACCTTTATTTGGTTTATTTTTATTATTTATGGTGCTCCTATTTTTTGCCTGTTTAACATTAAGAGCTGTAATAATTCCATTACCTATAGGTTTACTATAATTTGTGGAGATATTTAAAATTGAATTAAAAACAGAAGAGCATATAAAATCAAAGTGAGGCGTTTCACCTTTTATAACACAGCCTAAAGCTACAAAACCATCATATTTTTTTATATTTTTTTTTATTGCTAAAGGGATTTCATACACGCCTGGAACATCTAATATGTGAACTAAAAATTTGTTTTGAATAAATTTTTTTTTAGCATTTAACACTAAATTTTTGGAGATATTTTTATAATAATTTGAATTTAATATTAAAATTTTTTTCATTTAATAATTATTTGTTTTTTGATCTTAAGGCCAAATCCCTCTAGTCCAATAATTTTTTTTCTACTTCTAGAAATTAATATCATATTTTTAACTTTCAAATCTTTAATTATTTGAGCTCCAATACCATAATATCTTAGTGTGTTAATGTTATCATTATCTGAATTTTCTTTTTTATTAATAATTAAT
>ATTF01000031.1 GCA_000419545.1 Candidatus Pelagibacter ubique HIMB058 | reverse complement strand
ATATGAGCCTCAGCGTTTATAATATTATCAAATTGATTAGCCCAATAAACACCATTTGAATTTGTTTTATTTAAATCTTCTGCAATCTGTTTAGACTGTTTAATATAGTTCTTTGGATTTGCATATGGCACAGCATCAACTTCAATAAGTTCAGCTCCTAATTCTTTTAAAGTATTTTTCTTTTCAATAGATTGGGTTTTTGGAATTACAATTTTTAAATTTAAACCATATTCTTTACAAATAACCGCTAATCCAATGCCGGTATTACCTGCAGTTCCTTCAACTATAGTGCCACCCTTTGATATTAATTTTCTTTTTAGAGCATCTTGGACAATAAATAATGCAGCTCGATCCTTTACAGATTCTCCTGGATTGAAATATTCAGCTTTACCATAAATATGACAACCTGTTAATTCAGAGGCTTGTTTTAATCTAACTAATGGTGTATTTCCAATCTGCGAAATAACTGAGTTTGTTTCCATATCATTAAATATATGAAAAAACTTTTATTTTCAATTTTTATATTTTTTACAATTAGTTTTCAAACATTTAGTCATGTTGAACATTATGCAAAATTCAACTACCTTGAATATGAATTATTCAGAAATAATAGCCCAATTGGCTATCATAAATTTGAGTTTAAAAGAGATGGCAAAAATCTAATAATTGATAGTGAAATAAAGTTTAAAATTACAAAATTAGGAATAGATTTATATCAATATTATGCTGCAGGCCAAGAAAAATACACTGATGGTGTTTTTTCTGGATTTAATTCAGAAACTAATCAAAATAAAAAAGAAAAATATGTAAATATTTCTATTGATACTACTGATAAGAATTTAGTTATAGACGGATCTTCATATAAAGGTAAAGCTGATAAAGATTTTATTATTGGCACATGGTGGAACCATGAAATCGTTCAAAAGAAAGCTCAAATTAGTGCAGTTTCAGGGAGAATTATTGAGCAAAAAGTTGAATTTTTAGGAAAGGAAGACGTTACACTTGGAGATAAAACATACAAAACACTCAGATTTAATTTTAGCTCAACTGATCCCAGTTTATCAAAAGATAAAAAACTTAATATAGACATTTGGTACGAAGAAGACACTTATCTTTGGGTCAAAGCTGCTTTTGATAAAACAGGTTTTTGGGAGTATAGATTAAAAGAAGTAAGGTAGACCTTAAATTTAGCTCTATATTTTTGGCTAGTGTCAATATGTTTTTTATAAAAATTTTACCTTTTTTTAAGCTAAATTTTTTTTTTTTATATATTGCTTAATTGTCCGTAATGGGGTTAATTGATTAAAAAAAAAGGGAGTTCTAATGGAAGAAAATTTCAATATTCATTTAGGTAAAAAACTAAGAATGAGAAGATTATCTTTAGGTTTAACCCAAACAAAAGTCGCCCAAGCAATCAATGTTACATTCCAACAAATTCAAAAATATGAAAAAGGTACTAATGGAGTAAGCTCAAATAGATTAATGCAATTGTCTCAGTTTTTAAAAGTTCCAATTATTTATTTTTTTGAAGATTATAAAGAATTTAAAGATGTTAACCCTAGTGAAGATACAAATGATGATTTAAACTATTCATTTTTAAGCAGAACATTTTCTTCACTTTCGTCAACACAAAAACAAAAGATTTTGCAGATTTTAAATAATACATCTAAATTTGAAAAAGTCGGTTAGTTGGCTCCTCGGGCAGGACTCGAACCTGCGACCAATTGATTAACAGTCAACTGCTCTACCAACTGAGCTACCGAGGAATAAAAAGGAACATACTTTTTTTATAAAAATAAAACAACTGAAATTTTGAAAGAGAATTAAAGAAGTGAAAAAAATGAAACCTAAGCCATATCAATTTTGGGCTTGGTGTTCGACATTAACAATATTAGCTGGTGCAATAACTGCTGCCTTAGGTTTTTATCCATTATATTGTTATATATTTTTACTGGGAAATAGTTGTTTAGCAATTATCTCATGGCTTTGGAATGAAAAGTCTCTAGTTGCATTAAATGCAGGTTTAGCCGGTATATATCTGATTGGCTTATTTAATCTTTATCTAAATTAATGAATTTTCTTATAATTGGAGGCCACGCCCAGAATCGAACTGGGATAAAAGGATTTGCAATCCTCTGCGTAACCATTCCGCCACGTGGCCAATTATGAATATTTATCATTTATTAAATCATTTAATTATTTTAATAAAGAAAAATCTAACTATTAGGGGTTGTAGGCGAATATATTTAAAGTAAATTAGAATTATTTAAAATTATGGAATTTGAGAAGTACGATCATTCTAAAGAAGAAAAAATAATCACTGATTATTGGATAAAAAATAAGTGTTTTGTACCTAAAAAATCTAAAATAAATAAAAAATTTTCAATTGTAATACCACCACCTAATGTAACTGGCAGATTACATATGGGCCATGCTTTGAATAATAGCCTCCAAGATGTTTTAGTTAGATTTAAGAGAATGAGTGGATTTGAAACATTATGGCAACCAGGTACAGATCATGCAGGTATAGCTACTCAAGCAGTAGTAGAAAAAAATCTTGAAAAAGAAAATTTAAACAAAAATCAACTAGGTAGAGACAATTTCATAAAAAAAGTTTGGGAATGGAAAGAAGAATCCGGTGGAATAATATTAGATCAATTAAAAAAATTAGGTTGTTCTTGTGATTGGTCAAGAACCAGGTTTACAATGGACCAAGATTTATCAAATGCTGTAATCAAAGTTTTTGTAGATCTTTATAATGACAATTTGATTTATAAAGACAAAAAATTAGTTAATTGGGACACAAAACTTCAAACAGCTATTTCTGATTTAGAGGTAATTCAAAAAGATGTCCAATCTCAATTATATTATATAGATTACAGAATTGAAGGCACTACAGATAAAATCACTATTGCAACCACAAGACCTGAGACAATGATGGGTGACACAGCTATAGCGGTAAATCCAAAAGATGAAAGATATAAGTCATTAATCGGCAAATATGTTTCAATACCATTAGTTAAAAGATCTATTAAAATAATTGCTGATCATTACGCTGATCCAGAACAAGGTTCTGGAGCAGTAAAGATTACGCCCGCACATGATTTTAATGATTATGATGTTGGAAAAAGAAATAATCTTCAAGTAATAAACATATTAGAAAAAAATGGCTCAATTAACAAAAATGGAATGAAGGAATTTGTTGGTTTAGATCGTTTTGAAGCAAGAAAGCTATTAATAAAGAAACTTAAGGAAAATGGATTTTTAGCAAAAATAGAAAATATTAAAAATAAAGTTCCTTATGGCGATAGATCAAATTCAATTATTGAGCCATTTTTAACAGAGCAATGGTTTGTTGACGCAAAAAAATTAGCAATAAAACCTATTAAAATTGTTAAAGAAGGTAAAACATCTTTTTATCCTGATACTTGGACAAAAACTTTTTTTCAATGGATGAAAAATATTGAACCATGGTGTATATCACGTCAAATTTGGTGGGGTCATAGAATTCCAGCGTGGTATGATGAAAAGAATAATATTTTTGTAGCTGAAAATGAGAAAGAAGCTTTATTATTAGCGAAGAAGAAAAATAAGAAAACTTTAAAGCTTAGACAAGATACCGATGTTCTTGATACTTGGTTTTCATCAGCTTTATGGCCGTTCGCAACATTAGGCTGGCCGCACAAAACTAAAGAACTATCAAAATTTTATCCTACTTCTGTTTTAGTGACAGGTTTTGATATTATTTTTTTCTGGGTTGCAAGAATGCTTATGATGGGAAACCATTTCAAAAGAAAAACTCCATTTAACAAAGTTTATGTTCATGCGCTAGTAAGAGATGAAAAAGGACAGAAGATGTCTAAATCAAAAGGCAATGTAATTGATCCATTAGAATTAATAAACGAATATGGAGCAGACAGCTTAAGGTTTACTTTAATTTCTATGGCATCACCAGGCCGAGATGTAAAGTTAGCAAAAGATAGAGTAATAGGTAATAGGAACTTTATTACAAAAATCTGGAGTGCAAATAATTTTTTAAAATTATACAAATGTAAATATGATAAGAAAATAAATTTAAATTCTATTAAACTATCAATTAATCACTGGATTTATAATGAATTTGTATCAACTCAAAACTTAGTTACTAAAAGTCTTGAAATTTTCAGGTTTGATGAAGCAGCTAAACATATCTATCAATTCGTTTGGCACTATTACTGTGACTGGTATTTAGAATTTTTAAAACCAATTTTTAACTCTAAAAATAAAGCCGAAATAAATGAAGCTAGATTATTTTCTTCTTTTATGATGTCGAATATTCTCAAGTTGTTACATCCATTTATCCCTTTCTTTACCGAAACAGTTTGGAGCAAAAACAATTATAAAAAATTAACTAAAACAAACCTAATACTATCTAAATGGCCAGAATATAAAATGATAAATAAATTTAAAAAAAACTGTACCAATATAAATGATTTAATTGAATTTATATCAAGTATAAGATCATCAAAATCAGAATTAAAAATTACTCCTAAATTATATTGTGATGTTCATTTCTTGGAAAAAACATCTAAGTTAAGTAAAATTATTGAAAATAACTTAACTCTAGCTAAACATGTTGGCAGAATAGAGAATATTTTAAAATCAAAAAAATTAGATAATAACTCAATTGAAATTTTATCCCAAAATGAAAAAATTTCTTTAAATTTTAATGAAGATGTTGATTTAGCATCGCAGAAAATTAGAATTTCTCAAAAAATTGATATTTTAAACAAACAGATTGATGCTTTAGACAATAAATTGAAAAATAAAGCTTATATAAAAAATGCTCCTAAGGAAATTGTTCAAAATGATAAAAAATTACTTAAAGAATTAACTATTGAAGATAGTAAATTAAGAAGTATTGTATCTAGTATCAATTAACAATGTCAAAATTTAATAAAAAAAAATTACCAAGTCGTCATACTTCTCTTGGACCAGATAGAGCTCCTCATAGATCATTTTACTATGCAATGGGTGAAACAGAAAAAGATGTAGCGAAACCATTTGTCGGTGTTGTTTCAACTTGGAATGAAGCAGCTCCTTGTAACACAGCTTTAATGAGACAAGCACAATCAGTTAAAAAGGGAGTGAAAGAGAGCGGGGGAACACCAAGAGAATTTTGCACAATAACCGTTACAGACGGTATAGCAATGGGACATGAGGGTATGAAATCATCTTTAATCTCAAGAGAGATAATTGCTGACTCTGCTGAGCTTACTGTTAGAGGTCATTGTTATGATGCTTTAGTTGGGATTGCTGGGTGTGATAAATCTTTACCAGGTTTAATGATGTCAATGCTTAGGCTTAATGTACCAAGTGTATTTATTTATGGCGGTTCTATCTTACCTGGAAAATTTAAAGGAAAAGACGTTACAGTTGTAGATGTGTTCGAAGCTGTTGGTAAACATTCATCAGGAACAATGTCTTCAGACGAATTAAGAGAATTAGAATTAGTTGCTTGCCCAAGCGCAGGAGCGTGCGGTGGACAATTTACTGCTAATACTATGGCTTGTGTATCTGAAGCAATAGGTCTCGCACTACCATATTCAGCTGGAACACCAGCGCCCTATGAGGAAAGAGACAAGTATGCCTTTGATAGTGGTCAAACAGTAATGAACCTGTTAGAAAAAAATATAAAGCCACGTGATATCGTAACAAAAAAAGCTTTAGAAAATGCTGCTACAATAGTTGCAGCCACTGGAGGATCAACTAATGCGGCTTTACATCTACCAGCATTAGCAAATGAAGTTGGAATAAAATTTGATCTTATGGATGTTGCAAAAATATTTAAAAAAACACCTTATCTTGCAGATTTAAAACCTGGCGGAAAATATGTTGCTAAAGATATGTGGGAAGCAGGTGGCGTTCCTATGTTATTAAAAACTTTATATGAGGGAGGTTATATTCATGGCGAGTGTATGACTGTTACAGGAAAAACTATGAAAGAAAATTTAGCTAATATAAAATTTAATACTAATCAAAAAGTTTTAAGAGAATACAATAACCCACTTTCTCCAGATGGAGGTGTTGTTGGATTGAAAGGCAATTTAGCCCCAGAAGGAGCAATCGTAAAAATTGCAGGATTAAAAAAATTACAATTTACAGGTAAAGCTAGATGTTTTGATAATGAAGAAGACGCAATGAAAGCAGTACAAACAAAAAAATACAAAGACGGAGACGTAATAATAATCAGATACGAAGGTCCAAAAGGTGGCCCTGGAATGAGAGAAATGCTATCAACAACTGGAGCTATTTATGGCCAAGGTAAAGGTGAAAAAGTTGCACTTATTACTGATGGAAGATTTTCAGGAGCTACTAGAGGTTTTTGTGTTGGTCATGTTGGCCCAGAAGCAGCTATGGGAGGCCCGATTGCACTTCTTAAAAATGGAGATGTGATAGATATCGATGCTAAAAAAGGTTCAATTAATGTTAGACTTACTAATGCTCAACTAAAAGCTAGAAGAAGAAAATGGAAAGAAAAAAAATCTAGTTTTGGATCTGGCACAATATGGAAGTATGCTCAAACAGTAGGACCTGCTTATCTTGGAGCTCCAACACACCCAGGTAAGAAAAAAGAAGTTAAAGAATATTCAAAAATTTAATGAAAATTCGTCCAGTTATTTTATGCGGCGGTTCTGGTACAAGACTTTGGTTTGATAAAAAACATCATCAACCAAAACAGTTTATCGACTTTGGAAATTGGACACTATTCGGAAAAACCTTAGAGAGAGTAAAAAATTCTATTTTCGATTACCCAATAATAAGCACTAATCAAAAATATATAAGCGAAATTAAAAAACATTTGAGATTAAAAGGATTTAAAAAATACAAAATAATACTTGAGCCAGCAAAAAGAAATACTGCTCCTGCTATATTAAGTTCAGTTTTAATAAAAGAAATTCCCGAAAATCAACCTTTAATTTTTTTAACTTCAGATCATTTAATTGAAAAAACAAAACTATTTAATCAATCTATAAAACTCAACCAAAAATATTTGACAGATAATAATATTTTTATATTTGGCATCAAACCTTCTAACCCTTCTTCTGAATTTGGTTATTTTTTATCTAAAAAGATAAAAAACAAAAACAAGGTTATAAAATTCATTGAAAAACCTAATTTAAAAAAAGCAAAAAAAATCATAAAAAAAAATGCTTATTGGAACTCGGGAATGTTTTTCTTAACAAAAAAATCAATAATTAATAACTTTAAAAATTTTCAGAATAGAAACTTTAAAAATTGTTTAAATTCTGTAAATAAGTCAAAATTTAAAAATAACATTTACTATCTTTACAAAAATGATTTTTTAAAATGCAAACCAATTTCTTTTGATTATGCAATACTGGAAAAATCAAGAGATATTAATGCTATAAATTTAAATATACCCTGGTCTGACTTAGGCAGCTGGAAAGAGATTTGTAAAGTTTATGATAAATTAAAAACTAAATATCAAAGAAAAAAAAATATTTTTTACAGACCCTGGGGTAGATATACAAATTTGTATCACGGCAAAAATTTTTTAATAAAAGAATTATATGTTAAACCTAAAGGGGTTTTAAGTCTTCAAAAACATTTTCATCGTTCTGAACATTGGGTGGTAACCCAAGGAACTCCAAAAATTACACTAAACAAAAAAAAATTTGTTTTAAAGCCCAATGAGACTATTTTTATTCCTGTAAAATCTATACACAGAATTGAAAATCCCTATAAAAAGCCGGTTAAGATAATTGAAGCTCAATTAGGCTCAATTTTAAAAGAGACAGATATTATCAGATATCAAGATATATACGGTAGAGTTAAATAATTTCTAATTCAATTGGTGTGTGATCAGAGGGTTTTTCCTTAGATCTTGGTTTTTTATTTATTTTTATTGCTTTAACATTTTCAATTAAATTATTTGAAAGTAAAAAATGATCTATTCTCATACCATAGTTTTTCTGCCAAGATCCTGCAAAATAATCCCAAAAAGTATACTCTTGTTTTGTTTTGTTTTTTAAACGATAGACATCTTTAAAACCTAAATTAATTAGTTCTCTATATTTTTTTCTAATTTCTAATCTTCCTAAAGCATCATTTTCATATCTTTTGAAATCATGTACATCAATTTCTTCAGGAATAATGTTAAAATCTCCAGCGATAAGTATATTTGATTTTTTTTGAACATTTTTTTTAATATTATTTATAAATTTTTTTAACCATGTTTTCTTGTATTCATATTTTTCTGTATCAACAGGGTTTCCGTTAGGAACATATATATTTACAAGGACTATATTTTTTTTTTTAAACTTTAAATCAGCGGTAATTATTCTTGATTGCTTTAAATCGTCCTTAATAAAATTAAGATTAATATTATTTAGTTCGATTTTAGAAATTATAGCAACACCATTGTAACTTTTTTGACCAAATACATATGATACGTAACCTAAATTTTCAAACTCTTCAGTTGGAAAATTCTCATTTTGTGTTTTAATTTCTTGTAGCAAGAGTATATCTGGATCAGAGTCCTTAATATAATTTTTTATATTTTCAATTCTTGCTCTTACCGAATTGACATTCCAAGATATAATTTTCATTAAACTGAGAATGAAAGACCACAACCACACGAAGCAGTTGCTTGAGGATTATCAATTACAAATGACTCTCCAATCATTTCTTTTTTGAAATCAACAACAGATCCAGAAATTATCTCAAGAGAAGATCTATCAATAATAGCTTTACCAAAAACAACATCATCATCATTAGTTTTTGTGTCAAAACCAAAATTATATTTAAATCCAGAGCAACCTCCACCTTGGACTGTGATTCTAAAAAACTTCTTATCTTGATCTTTAGTTATTATATTAATTTGATTTAAAGCCTGATCAGTAAAATTTAATTTCTTTTCCATAAACAATGTATATTTAGTATATAATCTATGTATTAAGCATGCAAAAAAAATCAATTGAAAAATTAGCTAAATACGCAGTTCCACTTAAATCTAGCGGAAGATTCTTTATAGAAAAAAGAACAGATTTAAGAAACGATTTTCAGAGAGATAGAGACCGAATTATTCACTCAACTGCATTTAGAAGGTTAAAACACAAAACTCAAGTATTTGTTAATACATCTGGAGATCATTTCAGAACAAGAATTACTCATTCTTTAGAAGTTTCACAAATTGCAAGAACCTTATCAAAATTTTTTAACTTAAATGAGGATTTGTCTGAAACTCTAAGTTTAGCTCATGATTTAGGACACACTCCTTTCGGTCACGCTGGTGAAGAAGCTTTAAACAAATGTATGAAAAATTACGGAGGTTTTGATCATAATGTACAAACTTTAAGAATTATTACGATTTTAGAAAATAGATATTATGAATTTAAAGGGTTAAATCTTTCCATTGAGACCATTGATGGTTTAATAAAACATAATGGACCAGTTAAAGACCTATCAAAAATTAATAAAATTTTAGGAAAAGATTTTTTTAGAAAGAAAATTAATTTTAAGACAAACTCTTCTTTAGAGGCACAAATTGCGTCAATTTCTGATGATATCGCTTATAATAGCCATGATCTAGAGGATGGATTAAAATCAAATTTATTTAAGCTAAGTGATTTAAAAAATATACCAGTCTTAAATAAGATAGTTTTAAAACATAAAAAAAAGCAAAAAAAATACTCAATCGATATAATTATCAGACAAATTATACGAGAGATAATAAACGAAATGGTAAGCGATGTTATCAAAACAACTAAAAAAAATTTAAAAAAGAATAAGATTTTAAACTTAAAAGACGTTTATAATGCGAAAAATCAAATAGTGACCTTTTCAGATAAAATGAAAAAATTTGATAACAAAATTAAAAGTTTTTTGAAAAAAAAA
>ATTF01000030.1 GCA_000419545.1 Candidatus Pelagibacter ubique HIMB058 | reverse complement strand
AAGTTACTGAATTATCAAATAACATTGTTGTTCCATATTCTGACTGAGCAACAACAACATCTGCTCCAAAAATAAAATTCATTAATTGCTGCATTACGATAGCAATACCGAATGTTGCTAAAATTGAAATAAAGAGATCACGATCTACAACTTTATTAATAACGAGTTTGTATAAATACCAACCAACAAAATACATTATTATTGGAGAAACAATAACTCCCCAAGCTGGATGTATGCCAGCTAGATACATAGTGTAAGCAATATAACCTCCAAGGATTACTAAATCTCCTTGTGCAATATTAATTATGTTCATCACTCCCCACTGAAGAGCCATACCGTAAGCAATTAAAGCAAATAAAATTCCAAGAAGAATACCGTCCAATGAAGCTTGGACCATTAGCATAGGAACTTTAAATATCAAAAAATCCATAAATCTTTTTCTAAAAGAAAAGCCCCTAGAAAACTAGGGGCTAATCAAATTATTTAAAAGTTATTAACTTCTTTCTGACCATTTAGGGATTGGATGGTAGAATTTGTCAGAAGCCCATTTAGTTGGAGCTACTACTTTATTCTCACAATCATCACCCTTACATCTTACTTGGAACAAGATCATTGGCTTAGCAACGTTTTGGCCACCAGGTCCAAATTTAATGTTTCCATAGAAAGTTTGCATTTCTGTATCAACAAGCGCATCTCTTACTGCATCTCTGTCAAAAGAATTTGCTCTTTCGAACGCATCTTTAAACACTAACAATGCTGCAGAAGACTCTGCTGATTGATATGGCGGGTCATATCCAAATTCTTTTTGGAAATCTTTAGCGTATTTCTTACCAGAGCCAAAGAATTTATCTTTGTAAGATAAATTTTTGTGCCACTGAGAAGCGCACAATGCGAATTCTGATTTCTTTCCGTGTTGTTTAGAAAGTTTTGCAGCATCACAGTGTGTCATCGCTAACATAGGAACATCAACTTTCATTTCAGAAATTTGTCTGATTGCAGTTAATGCACCTTTAGTGTGACCTGATACAACAAGTACATCTGGCTTAACAGCTTTTACTTTAGCCAATGTAGCTGCCATATCGTTAAGTTCTTTTGGTAGTTTGTCGTCAATGATGATCTCAGATCCAGTTCTTTTTGCTGCATCTAAAATACCAAGTCTCACGTCTTGTGAGAAAGCATCTTGTTCAAACGCTTGAGCAATTTTCACTGGCTTGCCACCATTTTTCTCTACCGCTAAATCAATAGCTACTTCAAGGTATTGGTTAGCAGGTGATAACACCGCGAACAAATATTTGTATCCTTTAGTAAATAAAGATCTAGATGCACCGTTTGCTTCAACCATAGGAATTTTATATTTCTCGGTTACTGGTGCAATGGCTTTCGTTAAACCTGAGCTGTATGGCCCAAGCATATAATGAACGCCGTCCTGTTTAATTAGTCTTTCAGCTAACTGAGCGGCTCTTTTTGGGTTTGACTCATCATCGTAATAGATGATTTCAAACTTATATTTCTTACCTTGTACTTCAACTCCACCCATTTTGTTAATTCTGTCAACGGCCATGTTGTAACCGTTTTGAGTATGAACACCATTAGATGAATATTTACCTGTAAGAGATATTGCAGAACCTAACACAATGTAATCACCTTCTACTTTTGCAAAAGAAGAAGAGAAAGAAACAAGTGATAAAGTTATAGCTGAAATAAATGTAACAAATAATTTTGTTAATTTACTCATTATTTCCCCTTTGTTAATTAATTAATTAAAGAATTATTAAAACAAGAATTAGAATTGATGACAACCTTTAGAATGAACTTAATAATGTTGTGTCGCAGCAATATATATTGCAATTGCGAGTAATACACACGCTGAGATTGTATTAATCAGTTTTGGTTTGCTTTTTAAATAAACAGAAATTTTTTCTGCTGCTAATCCGTAAATCATTAAAGTTGAGAAATCTAAAATGACGTAAGTAATAATTAAAATAATAAAGTGTGAAACATAATTTGCTTGAAAGTCTATAAAGGATAAAAAAATTGTTCCGAAGAAAATTACTGCTTTCGGGCTTAGTCCTGCAACTAAAAAACCATCTCTATAAAAAGCAAACGTTGATCTTTCGGTTGTTACTCCTTGCTCCACTGACTTAATTTTTGCAGTAAAAGTGTCGTAAGCTAAATAAACGGTAAATAAAATTCCTGCCCATTTTAATAAATTTAATATCTGAGGATTATCCTTTAAAAATGTACCAATTAAAAAAACCATCGCAAATCCTTGAAGAAAATTTGCAGATATATCGCCAACCGCAGTCCAAACAGATCTTTTTAATCCATAATTTAATGTATGAGATACAATTAAAATCCTTGGTAAGCCTGGGCTTATAAATAAAAACAGTAGTAATTGTAAATAAACGATATAGTCAGTTGGAAACATTTATTTCATAACTATATAGAATTTAATGAAGAAAAAAAGCTTATTGCCTCAAACAAAGGTTAAAAATCCTGAGCCTAGTAAAAAAGATGAGAACTGGGTTATTTGGGCTGCTTGGGCAGACAGGATTACATTTGAAGAAATAAAAGAAAAAACAGGAAAAACTGAGTCGGATGTAATTAAGATTATGAGAAAAAATCTTAAACCTGGCTCGTTTAGACTTTGGCGTAAGAGAGTGCATAATACTAGCATTAAACACCGAAAAAAATTTAAGCTTGAGAGAAAAAAAATGAGAGAAAAAATAAAAATTTCTGATATGTATTAATTATGAAAAAAATAACAATGTATTCAGGTGATCCTTGTCCTTATTGCGGTGCTGCCAAAGCACTTCTTAAAAGTAAGAATGTAGAATTTGAAGAGTTTGATATTTGGAAGGATCCAGCAAAAGCAAAAGAAATGCTTCAAAGAACTAATGGTAAAAGAACAATTCCACAAATGTTTATAGGAGATCATTACATTGGCGGGAATGATGATTTACAAGCTCTTAATAAAAGCGGCGAGTTAGATAAACTTTTAGCTTAAATCTTTTATAAAAGGCATTGCATCTCCAGCGCCTTGTTTGGTAGTTGATGTACCGGCAACTTTATTTGCAAATTCAAGACACTCTTTGATTTGTTTATTTTGAGATAATCCAAAAGCTAAACCACCATTAAATGCATCTCCTGCACCAGTAGTATCAACTACTTTTGCAGAATTTGCTTTTAAATAAATCTCTTCATTTCCATCTGAGTAAAATAATCCTTTTTCTCCTAAAGTAATTACAACTTTTTTGATTCCCATTCCTAAAAGTTTTTCAGCAGCAACTTTAGCTTCTTTTTCATTTGTAATTTTAATACCTGTATAAAATTCTGCTTCAGTTTCATTTGGTGTAAAAAAATCGATGTAATCAAAAAAACCTTTAATTTCTGAAGCTGGCGCTGGATTAAGAATAGTTAAACAATTATTTTCTTTTGCAGCTTTAAGACAATGCAAAGTTACTTCTTTTGGCACTTCTAATTGAGTTAAGAATATTTTTGATTTTTTTATAGTATCAATATGATTATCTAACTCATTAGTAGTAAGTGATGACGGTGCACCCGTAATAACGTTAATTGCATTTTTGCCAGAGTTTTGGTCAACTAATATCCCAGCAACACCTGTTTGAAAATTTTGATCTTGAATAATGTTAGTGGTACTTATGTTGTTTTTTTTTAATGTATCTAATGCAAGCTTACCATAACTGTCTTTACCAATTTTTGAGATAAAGGAAACCTTGCCTCCAAGTCTTGCAATAGCAATAGCTTGATTACATCCTTTTCCACCAGGTCCGATATTATATTTAGTTCCTAGTATGGTTTCACCAATAGCTGGAATTTTTGATCCTGAAAAACTTATGTCTGCAACAAATATTCCTAAAACGCTAATATCACTCATTAGCCAAGTGTCGTTAAAAATGGAAAATGAGTCAAAATAAAAAAGCTAATCACTTGAATTTGATTTGTGACAATCAAAACTCCAGTTAATAATAAAATTAAACCACCAGTAATACTTATTCTCTTAAAATATTTTCCAAATCCTTTTTTTGATACAAGAAATCTATTCATGTAAAAGCCTGAGAGGATAAACGGTATCGCCAAACCTAAAGAGTAAAAAGATAATAAAATAACTCCTTGCATCACAGTTTCCTCTGTAGCCGATAATGCAATAATTGATCCTAGAACAGGACCAATACACGGCGTCCAACCAAATGCAAACGCAGCGCCAACTACAAAAGGGAAAGCGTAATTATCTCTATAGCTTCCAGAATCGAACTTTTTTTCTCTATTTAAAAAATCAAAATTAAATAATCCAAGCATTTTTAAGGAGAATAAGATAATGATAACACCAGCTACTATTCTGTATTCATTAGAGAAAAATAATAAAATATTTCCTATAGCTGATGCTGCGGCACCTAACGAAATAAAAATTGCTGAAAAACCACAGCAAAAGAGAATAGTTTTAAATAAAACAACTCTTCTGTCTTTTTCAATTTCATTTAAATTTTTTCCAGTAATGTAAGAAATATAACCTGGAATAATGGGTAAGACGCATGGAGTTAGAAAACTTATAAATCCTGCACCGAAAGCTAAACCCATTTTAATGATCATAAATCCTTTTATATTTGCGTTTCACTTATTAGGCAAATACAATATTTTAATGATTATCAAGTATATAGGTTTCATTTTAACTCTTTTATGGTCTTACTCTTTTATCAAGTTACAAAGTCTTTTTAAAAAAGGTTCTGGCTTTCTTATTACTTTATTTGTTTCGAATATTTCTTGGTTTACTTTTATAGCAGCTTGTATCTATGGCTTTAAAAATTTTGAATTTTATTATGTATTATTAGCCATAGGTTTGACTATTGCTTTAATCCATTTGATGTTTGGAAGGATTAGTTTGTTTATTAACTCTAAATTTCAAAATAAACAAAATCTTATAAGGATAAAAACTTTTATAGAATACTTGATAATTGCTTTAATCCTTTATTTTATTTTCAATTAATCAGTTTGAATTGTTCCTAAAACTTCAAAGTTTTTATCAGTAATTACTAATTCTCCTGAACTAGGTACAGCATTAGTTACAGCTGTGATAATACTATAATGAGTGACTAAAACTAAATTTTTACCGTTACTATCCCAATCCTTAACAAAAGCATAAAGATCTTTTAATTGCTTTGCTTCATTCTGATCATACGGTGATTGAAAGGTAGAATTAAGAGCAGTGAATTCTTTAAAATCTCCGAATGCATATTTAGCAGTGTCTTTACACCTACACCACTGACTACTTAAAACCTGATCAACTGGAATTTTATTCTTTTTAAAAAGCTTACCTATTTTCTTAGATTGATTAATGCCTGTACGGTTTAAATTTCTTTGTGTTTTACAATCATCAACTTTAAAGCCTGTTGGGTCACCACCACCTGGAGCTAAGGAGTGTCTAATTAAAATAATTTTATCTCCCTCTTGTGCTATTTTCCAGGCTTGTTCTGATGCGTTTAATTGAAATGAAATAATAAAGAAAAGAAATACTTTTAGACTCAGGGAAATAATTTGCTTCTTCATGGTGGATGAAAGGTTAGTCTTACAAATTTATGTAGCCTTGGTCTAGATGACATGGCAAGACATAATGTACCTTGTTGACAGGTTGTATAGTAACACTTAATTGGTGAGGACTTAAACTTTGGGTTTAAAAACTAAACACACGCCGTTGTTGCAATAGCGTTTTCCTGTTGGTTTTGGCCCGTCATCGAACACGTGTCCGTGATGACCTCCACATTTTTTACAATGATATTCTGTTCTTGGGTAACCAATGTGCATATCTGTTTTTTCTTCAAAAACATCTGGCAACGATTCGTAAAAAGAAGGCCAGCCTGATCCACTTTCATATTTTGTTGTTGAGTCAAAAAGTTTAGTTCCACAACCAACACAATGATAAGAGCCTTCTCTCTTTTCGCTATTTAATGGACTACTACCAGGAGACTCTGTTCCCTCTTGTCTTAAAACATAATTTTGCTCTGGAGTTAAATTTGGATCCCAGTCTTTACTGCTCATCTTTAACCTTATCGTCTACCCCATAAGGTCTGAAATTACCTTTGTTCTCTAACTTAATTGCTTTAGCAGGAATACCAACCATTGTTGCATTATCAGGAACATCTTTAACAACTACTGCATTTGCTGCAATTCTTGCACATTTGCCAACTTTAATTGGCCCAATAATTTGCGCACCAGATCCTATTACTACGTCATCCCCTATTGTAGGGTGCCTTTTCTCATGACGTTGTCTTTCGCTATCAATACTTGGAGAACTTCCACCTAAAGTTACCGCATGATAAATAGTAACATTGTCGCCTATTTCAGAAGTCTCGCCTATGACAACTCCCATACCGTGATCGATAAATAAATTTTTTCCTATTTTTGCTCCAGGATGGATCTCAACTCCTGTAAAAAATCTTGTAACTTGTGAAATAATTCTAGCTAATAACTCAAAGCCAGCTAAATGAAAGAAACGAGAAATTTTATGCATGAATACAGCTTTGACTCCAGGATATGTGAGAATAATTCCTAATATTGATTTTGCCGCAGGATCCCTTTTTCTTATAGATTCTAAATAATCGTTCATGGTTTATATATAATGACTACTTGTATAATTAAAAGGACTATATATATAAGAATATCAATGAGTAGACCATTTCATTTAGCAGTGCCAGCAGGTGATTTAAGTATCGCAACAAAATTTTATACTGACATTTTGGGCTGTAAACTAGGTAACCGAGAAGAAGATAAGTGGGTAGATGTTGATTTTTGGGGTAACGAATTAACTCTTCATAAAACTGATATGAAGTTACCAAATGAAAGGCACGACGTTGATATGGGTAATGTTCCGGTGCCTCATTTTGGAGTGCATTTAGAACCTAATGTTTTTAATAAAATTAAAGAGAGTCTTAAAAAAAATAACGTTCAATATTTAGATCCACCATACACAAGATTCGAAGGTAAAAAAGAACAACAAGAAACCTTCTTTATTAAAGACCCACACGGTAATATTTTAGAGCTTAAAACACTTAAAAATTAAGCATTGACAAATTATTAAAATAATTGATATAAGCCAATCAGCGCTGAGTTAAGGCAACTTGCGGGCGCTTAATAAATCCAGCTAAAGCGTCGTAAGTCTGATAGACCACCGCTTTAGCCGGTGGTTTTTTTTTGGGTCATTTTCTAAAATTAAAACCGGGTATTTGAACCATATTGTACACCTGGCATTTCGCCGAAGTACTAAAAAGGAGAAGTAGATGAAATCAGACATATATCCCTCTAAAAGGTTTCATCTCTCTCCGGTTAAGATGGAGAGAAAATGAGTAATATTTTATTAGATACGTTAAAAGAACAACCTTTAATTTGTGCTGAAGGTTATTTATTTGAAATGGAACGAAGAGGTTATTTAACTTCTGGTGAGTTTGTTCCTGAAGTAGCACTTGAGCATCCTGAAGTTTTAGAAAATCTTCATAAAGAATTTCAACATGCAGGCTCAAATATAGTTCAAGCTTTTACTTACAATGGTCATAGAGAAAAATTGAGAGTGATAGGTAAAGAGCATTTATTAGAACCTTTAAATAGAGCTGCATTAAGAATTGCTAGAAAATGTGCTGACAACCCTCCAAAAGGTTTAGGTGTTAGCTTAATGGCAGGAAACATCTCTAACAGTAATATTTGGGAAGAAAATAATCCAAAAGTACAAGCAGAAGTTAAAAACATGTTTGCTGAAATGGTACAGTGGGCAAAAGAAGGAAGAGCTGATTTTATTATTGGTGAAACTTTCTACTACGCTGAAGAAGCTTTTGCTGCGTTAGAAGCAATTAAAAAATCTGGTTTACCATCTGTAATTACTATTTCGCCAATGGGTGAAAATAAAATGAGAGATGGTTATACTATTCTTGAAACATGTAAGAAGTTAGAAGAATTAGGAGCTGATGTAGTTGGATTAAATTGCTTCAGAGGTCCTGAAACAATGCTTCCTTACATTAGAGAAATAAGAAAAGAACTTAAATGTCATGTTGCTGCTTTGCCAGTTCCTTACAGAACAACAGAACAGCATCCAACATTTTTCAATCTTCCGGACAATAACGGTTGTGGTTGTCCATCTCCACACGGTAGAACATTTCCTACTGCGTTAGATCCATTACAATGTAATAGATATGAGATCGGTAAATTTGCAAAAGAAGTTTACGATCTTGGAGTGAATTACATCGGAGTATGCTGTGGTGCTAGTCCGATGCACATTAGAGAAGTTTCTGAAGCTATTGGCTTAAAAGTTCCAGCTAGTAGATTCAGAGAAAACATGACGAAACATTTCATGTACGGTAACGATAAGAAGATACCTCAACACATGAAAGATTACGGAAGCGTAGCATAAGGAGGCTATAATAATATGAAAAAAGAAACGACAAGAGAAACAGTAAGGGGGAAAATCAATGGCTGATTTTAAACACCCGGAAACTATAGGCTTACATGGTAGTGATTACAGAGCTGATCCTACTACAACAGCTGTAGCAGTTCCGATTTACCAAACTTCTTCTTACCAATTTAAAAATGCAGAACATGCTGCAAATTTATTTGGTCTAAAAGAATTTGGTAACATTTATACACGTATCATGAACCCAACGGTTGATGTGCTAGAGAAAAGAATTGCAGCACTTGAAGGTGGTGTAGCAGCATTAGCAGTAGGTTCAGGTCAAGCAGCATCTGCTTATTGCATACAAAACTTAGCACAAGCAGGAGATAATATTGTTGCTTCAACTGACTTATACGGAGGTACAGTTAACTTATTCAAAAATACTTTAAGACAACAAGGTATTGAAGTTAGATTTGCAGATCCAGCAGATCCTAAAAACTTTGAGAAGTTAACAGATGATAAAACAAGAGCTTACTACGGTGAGTCTTGTCCAAATCCTTACCTTCGTGTGTTCCCAATTAAAGAAGTTGCAGATATCGGTAGAGCAAAAGGAATTCCTTTAATCATCGATAACACTGCGTCACCAGTTATATGTAAACCGTTAGCTCACGGAGCTGCAATAGTAATGCACTCTTTGACTAAATACATTGGTGGTCACGGAACTTCTATTGGTGGAATAATTGTTGATGGTGGAAACTTTGACTGGACTAAAGACAGAAAAAGACAACCATTATTAAATGAACCAGACCAAAGTTATGGTGGTGCCGTTTGGGCAGATGCAGTTCCTCAATTAACAGGAGCTAACATTCCTTTTGTGATCAGAGCAAGAGTGGTTTTACTGAGAGACTTAGGTGCTCCTTTAAGTCCATTTAACGCTTTCCAAATTATTCAAGGTTTGGAAACAGTTGCTCTTAGAATGAAACAACACTGCAGCAATGCAGAGAAAGTTGTATCTTTCTTAGAAACACAGAAGAAAGTTAAAAATGTAATCTACCCTACAAATCACCAAGGTGAGATTAAAGAAAGAGCTAAAAAATATATGCAAGGTGGCTACGGTTCTTTAGTTGGAATGGATGTTGGTACTAGAGAAGCTGGTGCTAAGTTCATAGACAATTTAAAGATGTTGTATCACGTTGCTAATATTGGTGATGCTAGAAGTTTAGCAATTCACCCAGCTACTACAACGCACAGTCAGTTAGATGACCAAGCGTTAGCTGCAGCAGGAGTAACTCCAGGTTACGTAAGATTATCGATTGGAATTGAACATCCGGACGACATCATTGCTGATATAAAACAAGCTCTAGCAGCTTAATTTTTCTGCCCCACTTGTATTTAAATATAAATAATTTATAAGTGGGGCATTAATGATCAAACAAATAAAATCATCAGAAGTAAAAAAACTTTTAGAAGAAAATCCTAAAACTGTGATTCTTGATGTCAGAACAAATGATGAGCTTAACAGTGTAGGAAAAATTAACGCTGAAGATTTAGGTTCAAAAACCTATCATGTTGTAGTCAGTCCTGACCTTGGAAATTGGCAAGAACCAGATCCAAATTTTGTGGAAAATGTAAAAAAAGAAATTAAAAAAGAAAATCCTG
>ATTF01000029.1 GCA_000419545.1 Candidatus Pelagibacter ubique HIMB058 | reverse complement strand
TTTATAGAAAAAATTGAAATTAAAAAAATCTTTCCAGATAAACTTGTGATCAAAGTTTATGAAAAAAAACCAATAGCAATTATAGTCAATGAGTTATAATAAAAATATAATCTTTCTGAATTCTTATAAATTAAAAGAAAATATAGATAAAAAAAGCTTTATAGAAAAAATTGAAATTAAAAAAATCTTTCCAGATAAACTTGTGATCAAAGTTTATGAAAAAAAACCAATAGCAATTATAGTCAATGAGTTTCAAAAAAAGTTTTACCTAGGTAAAAAAAACGATTTAATCGAGTATAGAAAAATCTTAAAATATGAAAAACTGCCAATCGTCGAAGGTGAACCTAAGAATTTTAAAATACTATTTGATGATTTAATTACAATTAATTTTCCTATTGACCAAATTCTAAGGTATCGTCATTTTAAAGTTAATCGATGGGATATTGAAATGACTAATAAAAAAGTTTTAAAATTACCCGAAAAAAATTATACAAAAAGTTTAATCGAATTTATGAATATCAAAGATAAAACTAATTTTGAAAAATATAATGTTTTTGATTATAGATTAAATAATCAGCTAATTCTAAAATGAAGCAATGAGTAGTTTACCTAAACTTTATATAAATATCAGTGATTTGGAAATATCTTTACTTGCGGGACATAATGATGACCAAAACAGTTTCAAGCTTCTAGAAAAAATAATCTTTCCAATTGAAGGTATAAGTAAAAATAAAATTATAGATTTAGAAAAGATTATCAATATAATAAAAAGAAATATTCTAATAACTGAACAAAAGATAAACTATACGTTTAAAGATATAATTATAATTTTAAATAATTTTGAAATTTCTTTTGTAAATTTATGTGGTTTTAAAAAACTTAATGGAACGCAAATCTCTAAAGAAAATATTACTTATCTTTTAAATTTACTAAAATCATGTGTTGATGAATTTGAGGAAAATAAAAAAATTTTACATATTTTTAATTCAGAATACTGTTTAGATAAAAAAAAATTAGATAATTTGCCTATAGGTTTATTTGGTAATTTTTATTCGCATGAACTATCTTTTAATTTGATTAATAAAAATGACTATAAAAATTTAGAAAATATATTTAAAAGATGTAATTTAAAAATAAAAAAAATTTTGCTAGAAAGTTTTGTAAAAGGATCCTTGGTTAATGATACCAACCCAAAAATTGAAACTTTTTTTTATATTCAAATTGGAGAAAATGATTCAAAAATATTTTATGTTGAAAATAACTCTATTAAATTTGAGCAAAAATTTAATTTTGGAACAGAAATAATAGTAGACGATATTTGCAAAATTACATCGTTAAAGGTTAATACAGTCAAAAACATAATATCAGAAAATAAAAATATACATAAAGTTTTAGACAAAGAGTTAATAGAAGAAAAATACTTCAATGATCAGCAATATCGTAAAATAAAAAAAAACTTAATTGCAAAAATTGCTGAAGCAAGAATTGTTGAATTATCTGAAAAATTTTATTTAAAAAATATCAACTTGAAAAAGCTTTTGGAGAAAGTTGATGAAATTTTTTTGGAAATAAATGATCAACAGCATTTTAGTTGCTTCAATAATGTGTATGAAAAAAGCTTTACTTCTAATAACAAATATAAGATTAGAACATTAAAAAAACCCAGCATTGAACAAATTATAAATAAAGCAGATAATATTGTTCAATTTGGTTGGAAAAAAGAAGCTATCCCTATTACTAAGGTGTCCGGGTCTTATATTTCAAGGATTTTTAGGGCTATTTTCAGCTAGTATTTCGTTATTTTTAGAAACATTTGTTGTTTTTAGGGTTTGAGTGCTTTTATGTATAACAAGCCTCGTGAATAGCATTTATCAGACTACTCTAATTAAGCCTGTAATTTTCAAAGGTATAGGACTTCACTCTGGAAAAAATTCAGAATTAAAAGTTTTGCCCTCAAGCGCAAATACAGGAATTACTTTTAAGAGAGTTGATTTAGAAAATAGAAATATAATTCATGCTAACTATCAAAATGTCTCTTCAGCTAAACTTTGCACTACTTTAGAAAATAAATTTGGAGCTAAAGTTTCAACTGTAGAGCACTTAATAGCAGCTTTGTACATAGCGGGTATTGACAACGTGCTAATTGAAATTAACTCAGAGGAAGTTCCAATAATGGATGGCTCTGCAAAAGAATTTTTGAAAATTTTCAAAAAATCGAATATTCAAATTCTTAATGAAAAAAGAAATTTTTTAAAAGTTTTAGACAAAGTTGAACTTACCGATGGTGATAGAAGTATATCGCTAGAACCAAATGGCGAGACACTAGAGATTGAATTTCAATTAGAATATGAAAACAAAGTAATAGGGAAACAAAAAAATATTATTAACCTAAATAAACATAATATTTCTGATATTTCAGACTCTAGAACATTCTGCCTATTTAAGGATATTGAAAAAATAAAAAAAGCAGGACTAGCGAAAGGCGGATCTCTGGATAACGCTATTGTAGTTGATGATCACAAAGTTCTTAATGAAAATGGATTAAGAAATGATAAAGAGTTTGTGAATCATAAAATTCTAGACTTAGTTGGTGATTTTATGCTCTCTGGTTTTAGAATTTTAGGAAAAGTAAAATGTTATCAAGGAGGACATCAATTAACTAATATGTTTTTAAGAAAGCTTCTAAATACTCATGTAAAAGATGTAAATCAAAAACTAGAAAAATTCCAAATTTCAAGAAAATATAATTTAGAAGAATCTCCAAAAATTGCAATTAACGCTTAATTTTTCTTTTTTAATATTAATTTTTAATTAATCTGATAATAATTTTAAATATGTATTTAAGATTATTACTCATAGTGGTTTTTTTATCATTTTTTTCTAGTTGTTCTCAAAATAAACAAGTTTACGTACCTACTGAATTTAAAGATCCTTATGTTCTCTATGAAGAGGGTTATGTTTTATTTTCTAGAAATGATTTCTTTAATGCTAATAAAAAATTTTCAGAAGCAGAATTAAATTTTGACGATATAAATTTAGCTGCAAAATCTGCTATAATGTCTTGCTTCTCTTTATATGGAATAAATTTCTATAATGAAGCTTTAAATAATATTGAAAGGTTTCTAAAATCATACCCAGCAGACATTAACATTATGTACGCAGAATATTTAAAAGCAGTAATATTTTTTGAACAGATGGGAGATGAAAAAAAAGATATTAACCCTCTCCTAAAAGCAAATAAACAAATTAATTATTTTTTAAAAAAATACCCTAATTCGGATTACGCAGTAGATCTGAGGTTCAAAAAAGATTTGATAGAGAATCAGCTTGCCGCTAAAGAATTGTTTGTTGCTAAATATTATATATCAGTCCAAAAATGGATTCCCGCTATTAATAGATTAAAAATTATTGTTAATAATTATAACAATTCTTCTTTTATCGAAGAGGCGCTCCATAGACTTGTTGAAATACACTATTATATCGGTTTAGAAAATCAGGCACAAAAATATGCAACCATATTGGGGTACAACTACAATTCAAGCAAATGGTTTGAACAATCTTATAAAATTTTGAATAAAGATTACGTAATAAAAAAAATTAATAAAAAAGAGGAAAAAAAAGAAAAAGAGAATTTAATCAAAAAGATAATTAAAATGATAAAATAATTTTATGGTTTTAAAAAAGGAAATAATATTTAAACATAAAAAAAACTTAGAAACTTTAAAGAAACTTAATAAAGATTATTATACTGATGACAATCCAAAAGTAAGTGATGCTGAATATGATAAAATTAAGCTGAATGCATTAGAATTTGAAATTAAATACCCTTATTTAAAAAAAATTGAAAGTGTAAATGATTTAGTGGGATCAAAACCTACTAATAAGTTTAAAAAATTCCAGCATTTATCTCCAATGCTCTCTTTATCTAATGCATTTAATATTATCGATATGAAAGATTTTCAAAAAAAAATCAATAATTTTTTAAATTACAAAAATAAAGAAATTGAATTTTTTTGTGAACCTAAAATAGACGGTATATCTGCAACTTTAATATATGAAAACGGGGAATTAATAAGAGGTTTGTCTAGAGGAGATGGAACAACAGGAGAAGATATATTAGAAAATTTAAAAACTATAAAAGGTTTGCCAAAAAAAATTTCATCGAGTGATGTACCCGACTTAATTGAAATAAGATGTGAAATTTTTATTGGAAAAAAAGATTTTAAAAAATTGTCAGATAAATTTGCCAACCCGAGAAATGCTGCGGGAGGATCTTTAAGACAAAAAGATCCAAGTATAACTGCAAAAGTACCATTAAGATATTATGCTTACGGTTTTGGGAAAGTATCTTCAATGAAGTTTAAGACGCAAAAAGAATTTCTTGAATTAATTAATAAATGGAATTTTAAAACTAACTCATTATCTGAAACCGTTAAAAATTTAGAGCAAATTGAAAAAAAACATAAGAGTATGGAGCAAGCGAGGTCATCATTGGATTATGATATTGATGGACTTGTTTACAAAGTAAATGATTTAATTTTACAAAACCGATTAGGTAATACCTCTAACTCACCTAGATGGGCAATAGCTTACAAATTTTCTGCAGAAAAAGCAGTCACAAAAATACAAGATATAGTCATCCAAGTTGGCAGAACTGGAGCAAACACTCCTGTTGCAAAAGTTGATCCAGTAACTGTTGGAGGTGTTGTAGTTTCTAATGCCACTTTACACAACGAAGACGAAATTAAAAGAAAAGACATAAGAGTAGGAGATACAGTAATAATACAAAGAGCTGGCGATGTAATCCCTCAAGTTATCTCAGTAGATTTATCAAAAAGAAAAAAAAATAGTAAAAGCTATATATTTCCTACCAAATGTTTATGCGGAAATGAAACAAGAAAAGAATTTAGCAAAAGTACACAAAAATTGGATGCTGTAAGAAGATGTTTTCAAGGGTATGGTTGCAATTTTACCGCCAAAGAAAAACTTAAACATTTTGTATCAAAAGAGGCATTGAACATTGATGGTTTAGGAAAAAAAGTTATCGAGCAGTTTTGGAATTTAAAATTAATTAGAGAGCCTTCAGACATTTTCAATTTAAATTACAACAAAATTAAAAATTTAGAGGGTTGGGGAAATCTTTCGATTAATAATTTAAAAAAAGCTATAAAAAAATCACGTAAAATAAGTTTAGATAAGTTTATATTTTCTATTGGCATAAGACATATTGGGCAAGAAAATGCCAAAACGATTGCTGGCTTTTTTGGTTCTATTAGTAAGTTCAAAAAAATTTTTGATTTAGAAGAAATAAAAAAAATAAATAAAAATTTATTAGAGCTAGATGGAATTGGTGAAACACAAACAAATTCTATAAAAACATTTTTTTCAAATACAATTAACTTAAAAATAACAAATGCTTTAATTAAAGAATTAGAAATCGAAAATTTTATGCCAAACACTAGGAGTGGAATTTTTTCTAACAAAAAAATTATGTTTACAGGTGGCTTCAAGAATATGAGCAGATCAGAAGCAAAAGCTATTGCTGAAAAAAATGGTGGGAAAGTATTAGGCTCTGTATCAAAAAAATTAGATTATCTAGTTGTTGGAGACTCAAAACCTACAGCAAAAAAAATAAATCAAGCTAAAGAACTTAACATAAAAATAGTTTTTGAGAAAGAATGGAACAAAATTTTAAATAGCTGAGCAAGCTTTTTTTAACTCAATAAGATCATTTTTATACATACCGTTTTTAAGATTATTGAAAACTTTTTTATGGTAATCATTAATCCATTTTTTTTCTTTATTATTTAACAAGTTAATATCAATAAGCTCTTTTTCAATTGGAGCCATCGTAAGATTTTCAAAAACTTTTTTATTTCTCTTTTTTTTGACATATATTAGATTTTCTATTCTTATGCCGAATTTATTTTTTTCGTAATAACCTGGTTCATTAGAGATTACCATACCCTCACAAAAACTAGTTTTATTATTTTTTGAAATAGATTGAGGTCCTTCATGCACATTCAAAAAATATCCCACCCCATGGCCTGTTCCATGAGCGTAATCTAATCCTACTTTTTTTAAAAATTTTCTTGCCTCTTTATCGATTTGAGCGCCAGTTGTGTTTTTTTTTAAATTAAAATTCGCAACAGCGATATGTCCTTTTAACACTCTTGTGAATATTTTCTTTATTCTATCGTCTGAATTTTTTAGAGAAATAGTTCGCGTTACATCTGTAGTACCAAATTTATATTGCCCGCCTGAGTCCACCAAATAAATGTCACCCTTTTTAATTTGAAGATTTGTTTTTTTGGAAGCCCTATAGTGAATTATTGCTCCATTAGGACCGGTACCAGATATTGTAGGAAAACTTGGGTACAGATAGTCTTTATTCTTATTTCTGAAGATAGATAATCTCTGTGAAGCACTAATTTCTGTAATTTTTTTTTTGTTAAAATTTTTTTTCAACCAAAATAAGTATTTTGTTAAAGCTAAACCATCTGCAATATGAGCCTTTTGAATATTTTTAATCTCATTATTTGTTTTAATTGATTTAAAAAAATAAATTGGATCTTTTTGCTCTAGAATTTTATTTTTAGCTAATATCAAATTTTCAAAAAAAATTGAGCAAGTATTTTTATCAATGATAAATTTTTTTTGCGATATTTCAGATAAAATTTTACTCATAAAATTCGTATTAATAAATTTTATATTTTTAAATTTATTTTTAAATTTGATTGATATTTTTTTTGGGTCAGAAAAAAACAAAATATTTTTATTACAATCAATTAAAATATAACAATGAGGTAAAGGGCTGAATTCTGAGTCAAAACCCCTAATATTTAAAAGCCACGCACAATTTTCACTTGCCGAAATAAATTGAAAATCTGCATTTCTCTTTTTTAAATTATTTAAAATTTTTTTTATCTTAAAATTATAGTCTTGATTTGAAAATTTTTTAGGTAGCACGTAAAATTTTTTGATTTTACTCAGCTTTTTTCTTTGCCAAATTTTATCAATTAAATTTTCTTTTAAAGGTAAAAATTTAATATTTGTTTTTTTAAAAAAAATATCAAAGAAATGTTTTGTTAGTAAATTAGGGTCATACCCAATTGAAAACTTTTTTTCTTTAAGTGTGTCCCAAGGCATTTTGTTGGGAAGGGTTATTATTTTAAAACTATGACCACTTTGATTTTTAGCTTGGAGCGTATACCTTCCATCAACAAATAAATAATTTTTATTTCTAAGTATTAAAGCAAAGCCATAAGAACCGGTAAAATCTGAAATAAAATTTAGTCTATCATTGTATTTTGCAATATATTCACCAAAAAATTCATCATTTTTAGGAATTAAATATCCATCTAATTTTTCTCTAATTAAAATTTTTTTTAATTTTTCTATTTTTTCCATTTAAGCATTTTATTTTTTTTATATCGATCCCATCCAGGACTTCTGTATTCGTCATCAAAATCAATTGAATTATCTTGGTTAAAATCGAAGTCATCGTTATCATTTAGGCCTATTTCATTTTTTTCAACACTTTCATCTGGTATTTCATTAATAAATCTTGACGGTAATGCATCCATCCAATCACCATGGTAAGCTCTTTTCATTGCAAATGATAAGTAAGCTTCTTTTTTAGCTCTAGTAATACCAACGTATGCAAGTCTTCTTTCTTCCTCTAAAGCAAAATCTCCTTTTTCTTCAAGAGATTTTTGATGGGGAAATAAACCTTCCTCCCATCCTGGTAGAAATACTACGTCAAATTCTAAACCTTTCGCAGCATGCATTGTCATCAAATTTATTTTTGCTCCCTCCCATTCTTGATCGATTGAGGTTGCTAGCGCTACATGTTCTAAAAAACTTTGCAAGTTATCATAATCCTGCATAGCTCGAAGTAATTCTTTTAAGTTTTCTAATCGATTTTCATTTTCTAAATCTTTTTTATTTTTTAACATTGATGAGTAACTTGACTCATCTAAGACTAGTTTTAACAAATCAAAATGTTTCATTTTAAGTGAGTCATTTCGCCATTTATGTATAATATTTATTAATTGACTAAGAGCTGTTTTTATCTTCGGTTTGAACCCACCAGTTTCTATTAATTTAATAATCGAGTCCTCTAGACACAATTTATTTGATTTACCAAAAGAATAAATTTGGTTTAATGTGCTTTCCCCAACTCCTCTTTTAGGCACACCAATTACTCTTTCTAAAGCTAAGTCATCAAATTTTTGATTTATTATTCTTAGATAAGATACAGCATCTTTTATTTCAGCTCTTTCATAAAATTTTATCCCACCCAAAACACGATATCCAATACCTACCTGAAGAAATCTTTCCTCAAACTCTCTAGTTTGGTAGATAGCTCGAACCAAAATTGATACATCATTTAATGAATATTTTTTTTTTAATTTTTGTTCTATAATGTCACTAATTCCTTGAGCTTCTTCTTTGCCAGTTCTGTAACAGTTCAATTTTACAAGTTCACCTTGATTAGCTGAAGACCATAATTTTTTTCCTACTCTATTTGAGTTATTTGAAATTAAATTTGATGCAGTGTCCAAGATATTTTTTGTAGATCGATAGTTTTGTTCTAGTTTAAATACTTTACAATCTTTATAAATTTTATCAAAAGTAAGAAAGTTTTTTATTTCTGCACCTCTCCAACTATAAATTGATTGATCGTCATCACCCACACAGCAAATATTTTCATTTTGATTTACTAGAAGATTTAGCCATTTATTTTGAATAAAATTTGTATCTTGAAACTCATCAACTAAAATATATTTAAAATTTTTTTGATATATTTCTCTAATATCTTTATGTTCTTCAAAAAGTTTAACACAGAATAAAATTAAATCTCCAAAGTCAAATGCATTTAAATCTTTAGTTTTGTCTTGATAAATTTTATACACCTTCAATATTGATTTAAGTATTGAACCTGATTTTTCAATTTTTACATCTTTTGGCAATAAACCCTTATTTTTCCATTGATCGATATGATACATAATTAATTGAGGAGAAAATTTTTTGGCGTCTAAATCTTCACCTTTAACAATATTCCGAATTAGTTTTTTTTGATCATCTGTATCGAGAATTGTAAAATTACTTTTGTAATCTAAAGCTTCAGCATGTCTTCTTAGAAATTTTACACTTATGGAGTGAAACGTGCCTAACCAAGGTACTGCATTAGAACTCCCTTTTATATATTGCATAACCCTATTCTGCATTTCTTTTGCAGCTTTATTAGTAAAAGTCACACACAAGATTTGGTTAGGCCATGCTTTTCTTTCATTTATTATATGAATAAGTCTAGTTGTTAAAACTCTTGTTTTTCCAGAACCTGCTCCTGCAACAATTAAGTTGGGACCTTCTGTGCTTAAAACTGCTTCTTTTTGTTCTTTGTTAAGGTTTTTTATTAAGTTATCTATGTTATCCATAAAAGAGAATTTCATTTATATAACAGTTGTAAAGATAAAAAAAATGTTAAATAAATTTTTTAAAGCTATTCACAATAAATACTCTAGGTTATTTAAGTTTATATTTTTTTTAAGATATTTATTTACAACTTTCTTTGTATCAATTTTTTTATTTTTGATAGTTCCTATATTTTTAAATCATGAAAAAAAAGCAGAGGGTATAAAAAATTACCTTGAAGAGAATTACGATTTCGAAATAAATGATTATGAAAATATAAGATATAAAGCTTTCCCTTTTCCCAGATTTGAATTTAAAAAAACTCAAATTAAATTTTTAAAATCAAACGCAAATTTTAATATAAATTACCTTAAAGTTTATCCAAAAATTTCTAGTATATATAATTCAAATCATTTTGAGGCTAACAAGGTTATTTTTAAAGAAAATAATATAAATCTTAAAACTTCAAGTTTCTTAACTTTTATTGAACAACTATCTAAACAAAGAAAAAAAATTTCCTTTAATGACTTAACTTTAAAAATTGTAAAAGATGATAAATTAATAATTAAATTGGAAAATATATTTTTCTCAAATTTCGGTTATAAAAAAAATTCTATTAAAGGAAAAGTATTTGACAAAAAATTTGAAGCTAAATTAGAAGATAATCTTAAATTTATAGAATTTAAACAGCTGAATTCAGGCATTACTACCAATCTTGAATTAAATAAAAAAATAAAAACAGGTACCTTTAGATCTAAAATTCTCAATACCAATCTCAAATTTGATTTTGAATACAATAATGAAAGATTAAAAATTTTTAATTCTTATTTTAGAAGTAAAAATCTTTCATTTGATAACGAAACTTTGATAACTTTTAGACCATTTTTTGAGATTGAAACAAATTTTGAACTAGAGGAGTTTAATGCCAAAATTTTAAAAAAAATAAATTTTGTTAAATTATTGGAAATAAAGAATATCATTAAAAAAATTAATAGTAAAAACACTATTATCTATAAAACTAATAAATTTTCAAAAAGTTTTATTCGTGATGTAAATTTAAAAGTAAATCTAGCAAATGGAAGAATTAACTATGAAAAAGATTTTTTGATTGAAAAAAATTTTTTCAAATGCGAAGGTGATTTTAACTTATCAGAGGAGTACCCATTATTATTTTTTGATTGTTCAGCCATTATTAAGGATAAAAAAAGACTATTTAAAAAATTTTTAATAAATATTAAAAAAAGTAGCGATGAAGTTTCAAGACTAAAAATAAAGGGAAATTTAAATATTTTAAATAAAAAAATTAATTTTGAACAAATATCCTTAAATGAAAAAAAATTCCCAAAAGAAGATTTAAAATACTTTAAGAATTCATTTGAAAATATTTTGTTTAATAAAAGATTCTTAGAAATATTTGAGATAAAAAAAATTAAAAATTATATCCTAGAAATTATTTAGGCTTTGTCATTTTTATAGGACTCATAATTTTATCGTATTCATTTTCTTTTATAAGTCCGGCTTTCACAACTTCATGCTTTAAGGTGGTGCCATTTTTATATGCTGTTTTTGCAATAAAAGCTGCTTTATCGTAACCTATTTTTGGTGCCAACGCTGTGACTAACATTAAAGAATTATCTAACAAATGTTTAATTCTTTTTTTATTTGCTTTAATTCCTTTCACACAATACATGGAGAAAGTTTTAGAGGAGTCGCTCATAATTTCGATTGATTGTAAAATGTTGTGAATAATCAACGGTTTGAAAACATTTAATTCAAAATGTCCATGAGAACCTGCCATTGTAATTCCATTGTGGTTACCAATTACTTTTACACAAACCATTGTCACTGCTTCAGATTGAGTTGGATTAACTTTTCCAGGCATAATAGAAGAACCGGGTTCATTGGAAGGGAGAATAAGTTCTCCGTAACCTGCTCTGGGACCAGAGCCTAGAAATCTAATGTCATTAGCTATTTTCATTAAACAAACAGCTGTGGTGTTTAAAGCTCCAGAGAAGTTAACAATTTCATCATGTGCTGCTAGAGCAGCAAACTTATTTCGTGCAGGCCTAAAAGGTAATTTTGTAATTTTACTTATTTCTTTTATAATTTT
>ATTF01000028.1 GCA_000419545.1 Candidatus Pelagibacter ubique HIMB058 | reverse complement strand
TTGATATTTTCTAATAGCTTTTTGTTATTAATTTTTTTTTTAGTTATTTCTTTTAATGAAATTGAATTAAATTGTTTAGTTCTTGGATTAAAATTTGTATTAATCCCTATTCCAATTATAAGGAAGCTTTTTTTTTTATTTTTGAGTACTTCTTGTAAGATTCCACATATTTTTTTTTTTTTAATCAATAAATCATTAGGCCATTTAATTTGAACCTGGTCTGAATAATTTTTTCTAATTATATATTTTAATAAATATGCATTAATTACTGCGTAATGTTTAAAGTTAATTTTTTTTGGGTCAATTTCGAAATAAATAGTCAGATACAAATTTCCTTTTTTGGAAACCCATTTTTTTCCCATTGTACCTCTACCTTTAATTTGTTGTTCTGCAGAGATTAGAGTAGGCTTGAATTTGTTTTTTTTAATTAGATCTAATGCAATATCATTTGTGCTATTAACACTTTTAAATTTTAATGACTTAATTTTCATTAATTAATAAATAGTGCGTCCACTACATTATTTAAAATAGCTGGGAACAAAAAGAATGTAATCAAAATTGCACAACTTATTAAAACTGATAATTTTGCAACACTATTTTTTACAGGATCAAAAGAAATTGCACTGTCATCAAAATAAATTATTTTAATAATTCTTAAATAATAAAAAGCGGAGATTACTGTTGTTAATAATCCAATGATTGCTAAGGCATACATCTTTTGCTCTATGACAGCAGTGAAGACATAAAACTTTGCAAAAAACCCTGCCAGAGGTGGTATGCCTGCCAGAGAAAATAATATTATCAAAAACGAAATTGCTAAAAGAGGTTGTTTTTTTGATAATCCTGATAAATCCGCTATGTTCTCTCGGTACTCCCCATCTTTTTTTAATAAATAAAGACAGGAAAATGCTCCGATATTCATGACTACATAAATCGATATATAAATAATAGAACTCTCATATCCAGAAATAACTCCGGTGGCCACACCGGCCAAAGCATATCCCACATGTCCAATTGAACTATAAGCTAATAATCTTTTAATATTTTTTTGAATTATCGCTGCTACTGCACCTAAGATCATTGATGCAATTGAAATAAAAATAATTATCAATTGCCATTCTGATAAAATATTTGAAAATGGTATAAACATAAATTTGATCAATACTGCTAAACCAGCAACCTTTGGAACAACTGCAAAGTAACTAGTTATAGATGTGGGCGCTCCTTCGTATACATCAGGGGTCCACATATGAAACGGAACTGCCGACACTTTAAATGCGAGGCCAACTAAAACAAATACCATAGCAAAAACAGCACCTGTATTATCTTGAATTAACTGATCGGCAATTAAGTCAAAATTTGTAGATCCGGTAAAACCATACAATAATGAGCAACCATACAGTAATAGACCTGAAGATAAGGCGCTTAGTACAAAATATTTTATACCAGATTCTGATGATCTTAAATTATCTCTATCAATGGAAGCTAAAATATAAAGAGATAAAGATTGTAACTCTAAACCAAGATAAAATAAAATTATATCATTAGAACTTACCATAAAAAACATTCCCAAGATTGAGAGAAGAATAATTATCGGGTACTCAAACTTTCCAATTTTATTATCAATTATAAAAACTTTAGATGTATTTAGAACAAACAAACTTGCTATTAAAATTAAAATTTTAAAAAAATTTGAAAAAGAGTCTCTTGTGAAACTGTCTAAAAATATTTTTTCTGTTTCATTTGAACTATTCAAAATTATAGCAATTGTAAAAAGAATAATCGCTGAACTTAAATTGAAAATTAAATTAAAACTCTCTTTGATAAATACTCCAATCATCAAGACCGAAAAGATTGATAAAGTTAAGAATATTTCAGGTAGTAAAATATTTAAATTATTTAACATTTTATTCTATTCCCTCAGAACTAATTGCCATTTCATAGTTGTTAATCAAATTATTTACCGAAATATCAAAAGTTTCTAGTAAAGGTGCTGGATAAAATCCAAAAACTATAACTAAAAAAGTTAAAATACCTAGCATTAAAATTTCGGTTTTATTAACATCATTCATTTTTTTAACCTCTTCATTATTAGTAACTCCAAAAATAACTCTCTTTGTAAGCCAAAGCATGTAAGCTGCTCCAAGAACTACTCCAAAAGTGGCTAACATCGCCACTAAGTAACTTTTTTGAAACGTACCGGTTAGAACTAAAAACTCTCCTAAAAAGCCAGAAGTTCCAGGCAAGCCTAATCCGGCTAAAGCAAAAACGATAAATAAAAAAGAATATTTTGGTAAATAATTTACTATTCCTCCGTAAGTGCTTATCATTCTTGAATGCAATCTGTCGTAAACAACTCCAACACATAAAAATAAAGCTGCTGAAATTAATCCATGACTAATCATTTGATAAATACTGCCTTCAATTCCTTGTTTTGTAAAAGTGAATATTCCTAATGTTACATATCCCATATGAGCAACTGATGAATATGCAATTAATTTCTTCATATCTTCTTGCATCAAAGCAACTAATGAAGTGTAGATAATTGCAATTATGCTTAGAGTGTAGATCAATGGAGTAAAATACTCAGAAGCTAAAGGGAACATTGGCACAGAAAATCTTAAAAAACCATAACCCGCCATTTTTAAAAGTATAGCGGCTAAAATTACTGATCCAGCTGTTGGTGCTTCTACGTGGGCATCTGGCAACCAAGTGTGTACTGGCCACATAGGCATTTTTACTGCAAAAGAACTGAAAAAAGCTAACCACAATAAATTTTGATATTCTTTAGGTATTTTGATCTCGTATATCTGGGTTACATCGGTTGTGCCAGTTATCCAGTAAATAGCTATGATAGCAGCAAGCATTAAAACTGAGCCTAATAGTGTGAATAAGAAAAATTTAAAGGCTGAATAGACCCTCCTAGGCCCACCCCAAACACCTATAATTAAAAACATTGGTATTAACCCTGCTTCGAAAAATAAATAAAATACAACAAGATCTAACGAACAAAAAACACCAATCATGAAAGTTTCTAAAACTAAAATTGCAATTAGAAACTCTTTAATTCTTTCTTTAACGCTATTTATGCAAGAGACTATACAAATAGGTGTTATTAATGTTGTTAAAACAATAAAGAGTATTGAAATACCATCTACTCCTAATTTAAATTTTATAAAATTATTTATCCAAGACTGCTCTTCCAAAAATTGAAATTCCGAAGATGAAAAGTCCATTGAATACCAAACAAATATAGATAAAATGAAAGTGGCTAAACTGCTAAATAAAGAAATATAAATTGACCCATAATTATTTTTCTGACCTTTTGACAAGAATATAAAGAAAGAACTTATTAAAGGTAAAAATATTAAAGTTGATAAAATTGGAAAGTTCATTTTAATTTAGAATTAAATAAGTAAGAAGAAGTGAAAGTCCCAGTAACATTACAAAAGCATAATCATAAATAAATCCAGTTTGAAAAAGTCCTGCTTTATCTGAGAGTTTTTTTATAATTTTTGATATTCCATCAGGTCCAAACCTATCAATAAACCCTTGATCTCCCTTTTTCCAAAAAAAAGATCCTATTCTTTTAGAGGGATTAACAAAAATTAAATCGTATAGTTCGTCAATGTACCATTTGTTGATTAAAAATTTATACAATGGAAAATTAGTTTTTTTGAATCCTTCTAAAATTCCAGTGTTTTGTATAAAATAGTAAAATGAAATTGGGATGGAAATTACAACTAAAGTTGGTGTCAATATTAAAAACCAAAGTGGAATAGATTCATGTTTAATTTCGTTTAAGAAAAATATTGATGATTGCCAAAAATCGTTACTATGATGACCAATGAAAGTATCTTTAAATATGTATCCAGAAAATATAGCTCCTATTCCAAGAAGCAGAAGAGGAAACAGCATAACTAATGGTGACTCGTGAGTAGCTTCTATCGGAATTTTCTTGTTATTATAACTACCATGAAATGTTTTAAAAAATAATCTCCAAGAATATATTGAGGTTAAAAAAGCTGTAAAAATTCCAACAGTTGCAGCATAATTTCCTAAAGATGAATTTCTTAAATATGCAAATTCAATTATTGCATCTTTAGAATAAAAACCAGATAAAAAAGGAAAGCCTGTTAATGCCAGTGTACCTATCAACATGAACAAATAAGTGTATGGAAGTTTTTTTCTTACTCCGCCCATATTTCTAATATCTTGTTCATCTTTAAATGCATGTATTACAGAGCCAGATCCTAAAAATAATAGAGCTTTAAAGAAAGCGTGCGTGAAAAGATGAAACATCGCTACATGATACGCTCCTACTCCTGCTGCAAAAAACATATATCCAAGTTGACTACAAGTAGAGTATGCGACAATTTTTTTTATATCATTTTGGACAAGAGCCACTGAGGCAGCAAAGACTGCAGTGATCATACCAACTACGGTTACTAAGTTTAAAGCAGTTTGAGAATATTCAAACATAGGTGAACATCGGACAACTAAAAAAACTCCTGCAGTTACCATTGTGGCAGCATGGATGAGCGCTGAAACAGGTGTTGGTCCTTCCATCGCATCTGGTAACCAAGTGTGTAATAAGAATTGAGCTGATTTTCCCATTGCCCCAATAAATAAGAATAAACAAATTAAAGTTATTAAACTTGCTTCAAATCCAAAAAAAACTAATTTTTTTTCTATAAATTGAGGAGTTAACTCAAAAACTTCTTTAAAATTTATTGTTCCGAAATAAAAGAATATGAGGAAAATTCCTATAGCTAAACCAAAATCTCCTACTCTATTGACAATGAAAGCTTTGATTGCCGCATTATTTGCACTTTCTTTTTTAAACCAAAAACCGATTAAAAGATAAGAACATAAACCAACACCCTCCCATCCAAAAAATAATTGTAAAAAATTATCTGATACCACTAGCACTAGCATCGAAAATGTAAACAATGATAAATAGGACATGAATCTAGGTTTGTGAGGATCGTGGCTCATATATCCAATTGAATAGATATGAACAAGAGCTGAAACAAAAGTAACAACAACCAACATTACAGAACTTAATGGATCTAAATTAATTGACCAATTAGCTACAAAATTTCCTGAACTTACCCACTCAAATATTTTATAGTTTCCATAAACATTATTTTGCAAACCGTTCCAAAATATTAAAATAGATAAAACAGCTGAAGCACTTACCAAAAAACTAGTAATAATTTCTGAAAAATATTTATTTAGAGATTTACCTAAAAAACCTATTATGGCTCCAATTAATGGTAAAAAGATTACAGCGTATTCCATCTATCCTTTCATTCCGTGAATGTCTTCAACTCTAATTGAGCCTTTATTTCTATAGTAGATTACAATTATAGCTAATCCTATGGCTGCTTCAGCTGCGGCCACAGTCAGAATTAACATAGTAAAAATTTGACCAACTATATCACCTGAAAAAATTGAAAATGAAATCAAATTAATATTAACAGCAAGTAATATTAGTTCGATGGACATTAAAATTACAATTACATTTTTCCTATTCAAAAAAATTCCAATTACCCCTAAAAAAAATATTATCGCCCCTAAGGAAAGATAGTGGCCTAATCCAATTTCAATCATCAATTTTTACTCCTTTATTAGTCTCTACCTCTTGAAGTTCAATAGATGAAGATGGATTTCTGGAAATTTGATTAAAATAACTTTGTTTCTTTACTCCTTTTCTTTGTCTAAAAGTTAATAAAATTGCTCCGATCATTGAGAGTAACAGGATTACACCTGCCATTTGAAAATATAAAATATAGTCTGTGTACATAACTAAACCTAATTGGTGAGTATTGGAGATATTTGATAATTCCAGAGTGCTACTAGACATTATGCTGTCTTTATATTTCCAACCACCTACTACGACTAACAACTCGAGCAAAATTAATACACTCACAATTAATCCTGTTGGAATATGTGTGGATTTTTTACCAATAAACCAAGATTGTTTCTGCTCGGCTACATTTAGCATCATTACAACAAATAAGAATAATACTGCTACTGCTCCAACATAAACAATTAATATGATCATGCCTAAAAATTCAGCACCTACCATAATAAAAAGACAACCAACAGAAATAAAATCTAAAATTAAAAAAAATACAGAGTTAACTGTATTTCTTGAAGTTATAACCATAAGAGAAGAAAAAATTGCTATAACTGAAAAAAAATAAAAAAAAATTGAGTGAACTAACATTAATTTATTATCTATAAGGTTTATCTAATTTTATATTCTTAGCTAAAACAGACTCCCATCTATCTCCATTGTCCAATAATTTTTGTTTATTGTAATAAAGTTCTTCTCTAGTCTCTGTTGCAAACTCAAAATTTGGACCTTGAACTATTGCTTCAACAGGACATGACTCTTGACACAATCCACAGTATATACATTTAAGCATATCAATATCATATCTCGTTGTTTTTCTGCTGCCATCAGCTCTCTCTGTTGACTCAATAGTGATAGCTTGGGCCGGACAAACAGCTTCACATAATTTACATGCGATACATCTTTCTTCACCGTTAGGATATCTTCTTAAAGCATGTTCCCCTCTCATTCTTGGACTAATTGGTCCTTTTTCAAATGGGTAATTTACTGTTTTAGATTTTTTAAACATTTCTTTTATTGCCATTAATAATCCTTTGACGAATTCGACTAAAAAAATGGTTTTAAAAATTCTTCCTAAGGTCATTAAAAATTTCCTTTCGGTAGTTTGTCGAAATAAAATAAAAAGCTAGCTGTTAAAACTAGATAGAGTAGTGAAAATGGTAGAAATATTTTCCATCCAAGTCTCATTAGTTGGTCGTATCTATATCTTGGGACAATAGCTTTTATCAAGGCGAACAAAAAAAATAAGAATAAAATTTTTATGATCATCCAGATTGGAGCTGGTATTAAATTTATTGGATAAATATCAATTATTGGCAACCATCCACCTAAAAATAATATTGAACCCATCGCACACATTAATAATATATTTGCATACTCTCCTAGCCAAAACATTGCGTACATCATTCCTGAATATTCGGTTTGATATCCTGCTACTAGTTCTGCCTCTGCTTCTGGGAGATCGAATGGAGGCCTGTTTGTTTCTGCAAGAGCAGAAATAAAAAAAATTACAAACATTGGAAAAAGCGGAATTACGTACCAAAGATCATTTTGTGCTAAAACAATGTCCTTTAAATTTAATGATCCAACACACAACAAAACATTTATAATAATTATTCCGATTGAAACTTCATATGAAACCATTTGAGCTGCAGATCTTATTGCTCCTAGAAAAGGATATTTAGAATTTGATGCCCAGCCGCCCATAATTATTCCATAAACCCCAAGCGATGAAACAGCAAATAAATATAAAACACCTACATTTATATCTGCGAGAACAAATTCCTCACTCATTGGAATAACTGCCCAAGCTACTAGTGCTAATGTCATTGTAACAATCGGTGCTAATACAAAAACTGCTTTGTTAGCGCTTGCTGGAATAATTATTTCTTTAAAAATATATTTTAGTGCGTCTGCGAGCGTTTGTAGTAGTCCAAAAGGGCCAACAACATTCGGGCCTTTTCTTTTTTGCACCAAGCCCCAAACTCTTCTATCTAACCAAACGATCATAGCAACAGAGACTAGTATTGGTACAAGTACAAATAAAATTTTGTAAACTTCCTGTCCTAAAATTTGGATATACTCAAACATTAATTATTAGTTCCATCTTTTTTAATTTTTTGACGAATTTGTCGACATTCACTCATTGTTTTAGATGAGCGAGAAATAGAGTTAGTATAATAATAGTCTAGCTCTCTTATTGTAATTTTTTCACTAACAAAATTTGATTGGATTTTTGAATTTTTTGACACTACATTTTTAGGTAGTTCATTTAACTCTGAAAAATTAGGAATAGAATTTAAAACTTCTTTTCTTAACTGATCAAAATTAGTTGTATCATTTAATCCCATTTTTTTTATTATTCGATTAAAAATTTTCCAATCTTCCAAAGCTTCTCCTATAGGATACGAAGCTTTTTTACATTCTTGAACTCTTCCCTCTAAGTTTTCATATAAGCCCTCTTGCTCTGTATATGTTGCGCTTGGTAAAACAATGTCCGCTATTTCAGCTCCTCTATCACCATGACTTCCTTGATAAACCACAAATTCATTGTCTTTTTTAAAATCAAGGTTATCTGAGCCTAATAAATATAATAATTTAAATTTTTTATTTTCTAAATTATTAAAGAATGTAAAATTATTTTCTTTTTGATCAGATATAATTTTTAAATCCAACAAACCAACCGTTGATGCATTCTGAATTAAAATATTAAGAGGGTTCCAATCGTGTGATATCTTGTTATTTTGTATCAGAAAGTTTTTTATTTCTTCAAAAATATATTTCCCACTTTCCAGTTCTAAAACTGACTCTCCTATAATAATTATTGGATTTTTAGCTGAAAGAATTTTATTTGATAATTCACTTTCGTTACTTATTATTTTTTTTATTTCATCGGTTTTATCACTTATAATTTTATAATCATAAGTAAGATCCCCTGGATCTCCAATAGAAAAAATGGGAACTTTTTTTTGCACAAATGTTTTTCTAATTCTCGCATTTAACATTGAAGCTTCATGTCTTGGATTTGTTCCGATTAATAATATTAAATCTGATTGTTCAATTCCGTTTATAGAAGAATTAAAAATGTAGTTTATTTTTTCAGAAGAATTTATATAGAATTTTTTCTCTCTAAATTCTAAATTATTGCTTTTAATCAAATTAAATAATTTTTTAAAACCTAAAGCATTTTCCATATTGATCATATCTCCTATATGACCAGCTATTTCATTTGGTTGAACTTCTTTAATTTTTTTTATTAATAAATTTAAAGCCTCGTCCCAATTTGATTTTTGAAGTTTGTTTTCTTTTTTAATATAAGGAACATCTAATCTTTGTTTAAGTAATCCATCACAAGAATATCTTGTTTTATCTGAAATCCATTCTTCATTAATATCATTGTTAAGTCTTGGTAAAATTCTTTTAACTTCCCAGTTATACGTGTCTACTCTTATATTGGAACCAACAGCATCCATAACATCAATGCTCTCAGTTTTTTTTAGTTCCCAAGGTCTAGCTTCGAAAGCATAAGGCTTAGAAGTTAATGCTCCAACTGGACACAAATCAATAACGTTTGCTGAGAGTTCAGACTCCATAGATTTTTCTAGGTATGTTGTTATTTGCATGTTTTCACCTCGACCAATTGCTCCAATTTCAGGTACACCAGCTACCTCCGTTGCAAACCTCACGCATCTAGTACAATGAATACATCTAGTCATTTGTGTTTTAATTAAAGGACCCATGTATTTTTCTTTTACGTCTCTTTTATTTTCTACAAATCTAGATTTATCTACTCCATAATATAAAGATTGATCTTGTAGATCACATTCTCCACCCTGATCACAAACAGGACAATCTAAAGGATGGTTTGCAAGCAAAAACTCCATCACACCTTTTCTTGCCTTTTCAACTAAAGAAGTATTAGTTTTGATATTCATCCCTTCCGCTGCTGGCATCGCGCAGGATGCTATGGGCTTAGGAGATTTTTCCATCTCAACTAAGCACATCCTGCAATTTCCAGCTATAGATAGTTTTTCATGATAACAAAATCTCGGTATTTCAACATTAGCAAGCTCACAAGCTTGTAATACCGTCATTCCTTTCTCAAATTCTATTTCTTTTCCATTTATTGTAATCTTAGGCATTTTTATTCTCCAATAAATGCTGATCCACTAGATAAGGATTATTTAATTTTTTCTTAATTAAAGGTTCTTCTCTGCATCTACTTTCAACTTCTTTTCTAAAATGTCTTAATAGACCTTGAACCGGCCAAGCCGAACCTTCACCGAAAGCACAAATAGTATGACCTTCAATTTGTTTAGTCACATCTGATAATAATTCTATATCAGCATAAGTCGCTTTTCTCTTAACAACTCTATCCAATATTCTCCACATCCAACCAGAACCCTCACGACAAGGTGTACACTGACCACAACTTTCATGTTTATAAAATCTTGCTATTCTTGCCATGCATTCAACTATGTCTTGTTCTTTGTTTATAACAACAATGCCAGCTGTTCCTAATCCACTTTTATTTTCTATTAATGAGTCAAAGTCCATTGTGATTGTATCGCAAATTTTCTTTGGTAGTAAAGGCATCGATGAACCGCCTGGTATAACAGCTTGAAGATTTTCCCATCCTCCCACTACACCTCCAGCATGTTTTTCAATTAATTCTTTTAAAGGAATTCCCATCTCTTCTTCTACGTTACAAGGTGAGTTTACATTTCCTGATATACAAAATATTTTAGTTCCTGTATTTTTTGGTTTTCCGATAGAAGAAAACCATTTTCCTCCTCTCCTTAATATTGTAGGAACAACTGCAATAGTTTCTACATTATTTACTATTGTTGGACATCCATACAAACCTACTAAAGCGGGGAATGGTGGTTTAAGTCTAGGTTGACCTTTGTTGCCTTCTATACTTTCCAATAAAGCAGTCTCTTCACCGCAAATATAGGCTCCAGCTCCAAAATGAATATGAATATCGAAATCCCAACCAGATCCACAAGCATTTTTTCCTAAATATTTTTTTTCATATGCTTGATCTATAGCCTCTTGCAATCTTTTTCCTTCGTTTAAATATTCACCTCTAATGTAAATATAACAAACATGTGCGTTAACAGCGAAGCCAGCAATTAAACATCCTTCAATTAATTTTTGGGGCTCAAATCTAAGAATATCTCTATCTTTACAAGTTCCTGGTTCAGATTCGTCAGCATTTATAACTAAATAATGCGGTCTTGATCCGACTTCTTTTGGAGCAAAGGACCATTTTAATCCTGTAGAAAACCCTGCTCCACCTCTACCTCTTAGTTCTGAAGTTTTTACTTCGTTTATAATCCAATCTCGCCCTTTTGAAATAAGATCTTTTGTATTTTTCCAGTCATCTCTTTTGAGTGAGCTTTCAATATCCCAACCAAGTTCGTTATATAGATTTTTAAATATCCTATCTTCTTTCTTAAGCATGATTTTCCCCGTTAGTATTTAATTTTTTTTCTGGTGCTGTATTTTTTCTTCCCCTATATGAACCAGGTTTAAGGGGTTTGTCTTTAATTAAAGACTCTAAAATTTCTTTTGTGCTTTTCTCATCCAAATCTTCATAATAATCATCATTAATTTGAACCATCGGTGCACTGACACAAGCTCCTAGACATTCAACTTCCATCCAAGAGCAACTTCCTTGTTTAGAAATTTCATTTTCATTTGGAGAAATTTTTTCCTTACATAATTTTACTATTTTATCCGCCCCTCTGATCAAACAAGGTGTTGTGGTACAAACTTGAATAAAATGTTTTCCTACTGGCGCAAGATTGTACATTGTATAGAAAGTGGCAACTTCATAAACTGAGATATAAGGAATAGATAAATAATTAGCTATATATTTCATTGCAGCTAAAGGTATCCAATTTTCATTTTGTCTTTGAGCTAAGTATAATAATGGCATCACTGCGCTCTTTTTATTTGCTACAGGGTATCTTTTTAAAA
>ATTF01000027.1 GCA_000419545.1 Candidatus Pelagibacter ubique HIMB058 | reverse complement strand
TTTAATATTATATAATTCAATATAATCAATTTTATCTGCACCTAATTTAATAACCTCTTTTTTTAATAAATCTAGGTTATAATATTTAAACTTGTATTTAATATTTTTAAAATAATAGTAAATTTTTGAAGCCACTTTTTTATCTCTTAAACTTAATCTAAAATTTCTTGATGAACATGCAATGCCATTTTTTTCTCTAATAGTTTCACATTCTATAATTTTTGTGTTTATCTTTCTTTTTAAAATATGTCTTTTTATTAAATATAGCTGTTGAAAATCTTTTTTTCCTAATAATAATTTTTTTGGTTTTATAATTTCTAAAAATCTATTAACTACATTTAGAACTCCAGGAAAATGACCCTTTCTATACTTACCACATAGGTGCTTAGAAATTTTATCCAAAAAAACTTTGCTTTTTGGCTCAAAACTAAAAATATCTTTTATTGAAGGTAAATATAAGTAATCAACCTTTAGTTTTTTTAATATTTTTAAATCTTTTTTTTGATTTCTTGGATATGATTTAAAGTCTTTTTTTTCATTAAATTGTTTGGGATTAATAAATATTGAAACTAGAGTTTTAAGTTTAGTTTTCTTTGACTTTTTAATTAAAGATATATGACCTTTGTGTAATCCTCCCATAGTAGGCACAAATGATATACCTTTTATGTTAAGAATTTCTTTTTGAAGTTTTTTTCTGTCTTTAAATATTTTCATTTCCTTTAAGCAATGATAATGACTATTATAAGAATCTAATGATAAAACAAGCAATTATTCCTTTAGCTGGACTAGGTACTAGAATGCTACCTTTGACTAGTGTTATGCCTAAAGAGTTGTTACCAATAAATGGGAAGACTAATTTGGAATATATTTTAGAAGAATGTTTAGAAGCAGGTATTAAAGAATTTATATTCATAATTTCTAAAAATAAACTTTCGATAAAAAGATATTTTTTTAACGATAAATTCTATAAGAAAATAATTAAGAAGAAAAAAGATAAAAGAATAATCGAAGAATATAAAAAAATTAAAAAGTATCAAAAAATGATTAAATTTGTCTATCAAAACAAGCCTAAAGGAACTGGTGATGCAGTTTTAAAATGCCAAAAATTTATAAAAGATAAGTACTTCTTAATGTTACTTCCGGATGATTTAATTATTAAAAAAAACTGTTCAAAAGAAATGATTAGTTTACACAATAAAACAAGAGGATCTGTTATTGCCACAAAAAGAGTTAAAAGAAAGACAGTGTCTAGATGGGGTATTCTGTCAATTAAAAACAAGAAAAAAAATCATTTTGAAATTAAAGATGTTGTAGAAAAACCAAGCATCAAAAAAGCGCCATCAAATTTTGCAATAATAGGAAGATATATATTAACTTCAAAAGTTTTTAACGAAATTAAAAAATTAAAACCAGGTCAAGGAGGAGAGATACATATTACTGACGCTATTAAAAATCTAATTAATAAAAATAATAAATTTTACGGCAATATTTTTAAAGGAGCCTATTTAGATTGTGGAACATTACAGGGTTATATAAACTCAGGGCTAAGAATAAATAAAAGGTAAATAATGAAATTATGTATGATAGGAACAGGGTACGTTGGTTTAGTAAGCGGAACTTGTTTTGCTGATATTGGTAATCAAGTTTACTGTGTTGATAAAAATATCAATAAAATAAAAAAATTAAACTCAGGAATTTCTCCTATTTATGAACCAGGTTTAGATGAGTTAATAAAAAAAAATTTTAATGCTAAGCGTTTAATTTTTACTACCGATTTAAAAAAAGCGATAAATGAATCTGATATAATTTTTATATGTGTTGGAACACCAAATAAAAAAGGTACACTTAAAGTCGATTTATCGTTTGTATATAAATGTGTTAGAGAAATACTTTCGCATACAAAAAAAAAGAAAATTATTGTAACAAAATCTACAGTTCCAGTTGGAACTGGTGATGAGATAGAAAAAATACTTAAAAAAAAGAAAAAATTTTTCTCAATAATATCTAATCCAGAGTTCTTAAGAGAGGGTGAAGCTATTAGAGACTTTAGATATCCTGATAGAATTGTAATTGGCTCAAATAATAAAAGTGAATTTAATATAATGAAAAAGCTTTATTCGCCTTTAATAAGTAAAGGTGCTAAATTTTTCACTACGTCTAGAAGAGGTGCAGAATTAATTAAGTATGCAGCAAATGCTTTTCTAGCAACTAAAATAACTTTTATTAATGAATTAGCTAATCTATGCGAAAAATCAGGTATTGATGTTGAAGATGTAGCTTTAGGTATTGGATCAGACTCAAGAATTGGCAGCAGATTTTTGAGAGCTGGACCAGCATATGGTGGATCTTGTTTTCCTAAAGACACAAAAGGTCTGGTTTCTGCCGCAGAAAAATTTAAAACAAATTTAACGATCGTAAAAACTGTAATTAAATCTAATCAAGATAGAGTAAATTTACTCACAAAAAGAGTTCATAAAATATTAGGTAATAATTTAAGAAATAAAAAAATAGGCATATTAGGCGTAACTTTTAAACCTAATACAGATGATATGAGAGATTCTACAAGTTTAAAAATGATTCCTTATTATTGCAAGAAAGGTGCGATAGTAACTTATTACGATCCATCAGGAGAAAAAGAAGAATTTAAAAAACTTAATAATTGTGAATTTAAGAAAAATATTAAAGATACATGCAAAGACTCAGATTTAATTATTCTTTTGACAGAATGGGACGAGTTTAAATCTTTAGATTTCAAAAAATTGAATAAAAAAAATAACATTAAAGTTTATGATTTACGAAACCTTTATAATCCAGAAGAAATGCTAAATAAAAAGATTAAATATTTCTCAATTGGCAGACCTAATTCTAATTAAATTCAAAAATACCATCAACTTCAACAGCTACTCCTAAAGGCAAACTATTAACACTTACTGCTGCTCTTGTATGCATCCCTTTATCGCCAAGAATTTTTACTATAATATCTGATGCACCATTGATTACTTTAGGTTGATCAGTAAAATTATCTGCTGAATTCACATATCCTGTTAATTTTACACAAGATTTAATTTTTTCTAAATCACCACCACAAGCTTTCTTTGCGTGAGCTAAAAGACTCAACCCACACCTTGTTGCTGCTTTATAACCTTGATCTAAAGTTAATTCTTCGCCAACTTTTCCTTTTATTAAATCTAAATTTTCGTCAGCTGAAATTTGGCCAGAAATAAAAAGTAAATTACCAACAATTTTAGTAGCAACATATGAGCCAACTGGTGGTTTAGGATCTGGTAATTTTATATTTAATTCTTTAATCTTATTTTCTATTTCGCTCATTTTCTTTTACCTTTTTTTTTAGCTTTATCGTATTCTTTTCTTTTTTCTATTAAAATTAAAGCCTCTTCCATAGTTAGTTCATTTGGATCTTTTTCTTCTGGAATTGTGGCGTTTAAAGATTTATATTTTATATAAGGACCGTACTGACCTTTCATAATTCTTACTGGTTTTTTATCTTCTGGATGTCCTCCGAGATCTTTTATTAATGAAGATGATATTCGACCTGGTTTTGCTTCAGCAATTAATGTAATGGCTCTATTCAAACCAATTGAAAAAAGATCTTCCACATTTTCAAGTCTTGCTGATTTATTTTCACATTTAAGATAAGGACCAAATCTTCCAGAATTTAATGTTATATCTTGACCATTTTCAGGGTGTTGACCTAAAACTTTTGGAAGAGAACATAAATATTTAGCTTTATCTAAATCAACACTATCAATTTCAATTCCTTTTGGAATTGATACATTTTTCAAATGTTCGTTCTCACTTTTTTTCTTTCTACCTTTCTTTTTTTTTGTTTCTAACTCTTCTTTTTCCTTTTCATATTGCAGGTAGGGGCCAAATCTTCCATTCTTTAAATAAATGTCTTTACCTTTTTCATTTTGCCCTAAAAGTTTTGGTTCAGCTAAGTTATATTGTGCAGCTGCTTTACTTTTAGATAGCGGCCTCGTAAATTTACAGTCAGGGTAGTTTGAGCAACCAATAAAAGCTCCACCTCTAAAGCTGTTCTTAAGACTTAATTGACCATCAGCACAAAGTTTACATTTTCTGTCTATTGCATCTTTTTCATCTCTTTCAAAAATTAATGCTCCTAAGCTTTCATTTAATAAATCAAGTACTTCTCTAGTCCTTTTTTCTTTAACTTTTCCCACATTTTCGTAAAAATCCTTCCAAAAATTGTTTAAAACCTCAACCCATTCAATCTTTCCACTCGTAATCTCATCAAGCTGATTTTCAAGATCTGCCGTAAAATTATAGTCAACATATTTAGAGAATAGTTTCTCTAAAAAAGCTGAAATTAGCTTTCCTCTATCAGTTGGATGAAATCTTTTATTCATCAACTCTACGTAATTTCTAGTAGATAAAACTGATATAATACTAGCGTAAGTAGATGGCCTACCGATGCCCAATTCTTCCATTTTTTTCACTAAGCTGGCTTCAGAATATCTAGGAGGAGGGTCAGTGAAATGTTGCTCGTCATTTAATTTAAGTATGTTTATTTCTTCCCCAACTTTTACCTCTGGTAAAATATTTTTTGCATCTTCATCCGTTTCTTGAACTTGATAAACTTTGAGGAAACCATCAAATTTAATTACTGAACCGCTTGCTCTAAAATTTATTTTATTATCAGCAGAAGAAATTATTATTGTATTTCTATCAAATTCTGCTGGCGTCATTTGAGACGATAGAGCTCTAGACCAAATCAGCTCATAAAGTTTAAATTGATCAGCGTTAACATATTTTTTTATGTCAGACGGCTTTCTTTTTATATCTGTGGGTCTAATAGCTTCGTGAGCTTCTTGTGCATTTTTTGCTTTTTTTCCTGTGTAACTATTTGGAGTATCAGGTAAATATTTATTTCCGTAATCTTCTTCTATGAATTTTCTAAAATCACTTATAGCTTCTTTTGAAATATTAGTTCCGTCTGTTCTCATGTAAGTGATTAATCCAGTTGTTTCTCCCTCGATATCAACTCCTTGATAAAGTCTTTGGGCAATTTGCATTGTTCTAGATGCACCAAATCCAAATCTACCAGAGGCAGTTTGTTGCAAAGTTGATGTAGTAAAAGGCGCTATAGGATTTCTTCTAAATAATTTTGTATTAACATCAGCAATTTTAAATTTAGTTTTGTTGATTATATCAACAGCTTGTTGAATATCGTCTTTATTTTTAAAAGAAAATCTTTCAATTTTTTCACCATTATATAAACTTAATTTGGCAAAAATATTTTTATTATCTTTATTTGTAAAATCTGAAGTAAGTGTCCAATATTCCTCAGGTTTAAATAGTTCAATTTCTTTTTCTCTCTCTGTAATTAATTTTAAAGCTACAGATTGAACTCTTCCTGCTGATTTTGATCCTGGTAATTTTGTCCACAGAATTGGTGAGATATTGAAACCAACTAAATAGTCTAATGCTCTTCTAGCAAGATAAGCTTCAACCAAAGGTAAATGAATATCTCGTGGATTTTTAATCGCATCAAGTATTGCATTCTTAGTTATTTCATTAAAAACTACTCGTTCTAAATTTTTATCTTTTAATAGTTTTTTTTTCTCTAAAACTTCTTTTACGTGCCAAGCGATTGCTTCTCCTTCACGATCAGGGTCAGTAGCTAATATTATTTTATCAGAGTCTTCAGCTGCATTAGTAATTTCTTTTAAATATTTTTTCGAAAAGGAATCTATTTCCCATTCCATTTGAAATTTATTTTCAGGATCAACAGAACCATTTTTTGAAGGCAGATCTCTTATGTGTCCATAACTTGCTAAAACTAAATAATCTTTTCCTAAATATTTATTTATAGTTTTTGCTTTAGCTGGACTTTCAACAATAACTAAATTCATTAATTGTTTATTTTCAAAATAAAATGAATTTGTCAATTTTTTTATTTAAAAAACGAAAAAAGACTATGATTATAACTTAATTTTATTTTCTGAAGAGTTTTTTAATCTGACTATATTTTCTCTATGAGTATAAAGAATTATTATAAAAAATACAAAAAGTATTAAAGAAGAATTGTTGTTTTCAAAAAAATATGAGTACACAAAAACAAATAACGTCGAAACAATTGAAGACAACGATGCAAATCTTAAAAGAAAAGCTAAAGCTAACCAGCTGATACCAAAAATTAAAAAGAATTTATATGACAGAGCTAATATCACTCCAAGATAAGTTGCTACACCTTTTCCTCCTTTAAACTTCAGCCAAATTGGAAAAATATGTCCTACAAAACATAAAAGAGCTGAATAAGAAATCAAATCTTCAAAATAATAAAAAGTAATTACAACTGACAAATAACCTTTAAGCAAGTCTAAGAGTAGAGTGGCAGCAGCCAAAGATTTTTTTCCTGTTCGTAAAACATTCGTTGTTCCAATGTTTCCAGACCCAACGTCTCTAATATCTTTTTTTAAAAATAATTTAGTAAGAATTAATCCAAAAGGAATTGAACCAAGTAAATATGAATAAATAGCAACTATAATTAAATTTATATCCATTAATTTGAGTAAACCAATTCTCCATTTAAAAAAGTCATTTTTACTTTGCCTTGTAGTTTTCTGTTTTCTATAGCTGTATTCTTAGATTTTGATTTTAAATCTTCTGCTTTAACCACCCATGGTTTTTCTAAATCAAAAATACAGATATCAGCTTCAGATCCTTTCTTTAAAGTTCCTTTATTAATCTTTAAAATTTTTGAAGGGTTAATTGTTAAACATTTAATTATTTTTTCCAGAGTTAATGATTTATTATGGTAAAGCTCTAAGGAGAGAGGAAGCAATGTTTCAACACCAATAGACCCAGTCGCAGCTTGCGCAAAAGGTAATCTTTTACTTTCTTCGTCTTCAGGTGTGTGATCACTGACTATAACGTCAATTAAGTCTTTTTTAACTCCATCAATCAGTGACAGTCTATCTTCTTCAGTTCTTAGAGGAGGGGAGAGTTTTAAGAATGTTCTGAATTCACCTATATCATTTTCATTAAGTGATAGATTATTGATTGAAACTCCAGTGCTAAATTTAATTCCATTGGATTTATTTTTTTCAATTACTTTTAAAGAGTTTTTAGAAGAAATTTGATTTATATGGTACCTACAGGGAAACTCACTCAATAACGAAAGATCTCTTTCAATTATTATTCTTTCAGCTATATCAGATACACCCTGCAAACCTAATCTCGTTGCCACTTCTCCTTCATTGATGCAAGAATTTTTAGATAACTCATAATCTTCTGCGTGTTGCATAATTAGTGTATCTAAATCTGATGCGTAATTCATTATTCTAGACATTAATTCTGTATTTTGAATTGTTTTATTTACATCTGAAAAACCTATTATTCCTCTTTCTTTCAACAACCCAAACTCTGACATTTGCTGCCCCTCTAATTGCCTTGTTATGGCGGCGCAAGGGTACAAGTTAACTTTGGCCTTATCTCTTCCTCTCCTAATTATAAAATCAACCATTGACACGTTGTCTATGACCGGTTTAGTATTTGGCATAGTCACAATTGAAGTTACTCCGCCTGCTAGAGCAGCTTGACTAAGCGTCCTGAAATTTTCTTTATATTCAAATCCTGGTTCACCAACAAAAGCTTTCATGTCTACTATGCCAGGAATAGCAATATTGCCTTCTAAATCAATTTTTTCAGCTGTTTTTGAGGCATCAGAAGCTTTTGTGTTTTTTCCTATTGATTTAATTTTACCTTTATCATCGATTATTATGTTTCCAATCTCATCCATTTTTTGGGAAGGATCAATAATTCTTACATTTGATAAAATTTTTTCCATTTTTATTTACAATATAATTTTAAGCATGCCATTCTTACAGCTACCCCGAGTTCAACTTGTTCTTTCACAAGACTAACATTTATATCATCAGCTAATTTAGTATCGATCTCTACACCTCTATTCATAGGCCCAGGGTGCATGAGTAACGCATCTTTTTTTGCAAGTTTTAGTTTTTCTGGAGTAAGACCAAAAAATTCATAATACTCTCTTTTAGAAGGCAGGAATGATCCTTGCATTCTTTCGTTTTGCAATCTCAACATCATAACAATGTCACAACCATCTAAGCCTTTTTTCATATCTGTGAAAGCTTTGACGCCTAGTTTTTCAATTGCTACAGGCATTAAAGTTTTCGGTGCAATGACATTTACTTCAGCGCCTAACATATTCATTAAATAAATATTTGATCTTGCTACTCTTGAATGAAGTATGTCTCCACATATAGCAATTTTTAATCCTTCAATATTTCCTTTTCTATTAATTATGGTTAAAGCATCAAGCAGAGCTTGAGTAGGATGTTCTCTCCTACCATCACCAGCATTTATAACTGTGCAATTTACTTTTTGAGAAAGTAAATTCGGAGCTCCAGAGTCTTGGTGTCTTATGACAATTATATCTGGATGCATAGCATTTAAAGTCATGGCAGTATCAATTAGTGTTTCACCTTTCTTAAGAGCTGAATTAGCCATGTTCATTGACATAACATCTGCCCCCAATCTTTTACCTGCAAGGTCGAAAGAACTTTGAGTTCTTGTAGATGGTTCAAAAAATAAATTTATTTGTGTTTTTCCTCTTAGAATATCTAATTTTTTTGAGCTACTTCTATTTAGATCAATAAAGGACTTTGCTTCGTTTAAAATGTTTTTAGCTTCTATTATTGATAGATTTTGAATACCTAAAAGATGTTTGGGATTATTTTTAATAGCTGAAACTTTTTTTACAGTTGCCATTAAAATCAACTCTATAGGCGTTTTACTATTTTATATCAAGTATTATTTTTGTGATAAAAATCTAAAAACCCTTGTAGAATAAATTGTGCTGAATTTTCATCCAATTTACTCTTCTTTTTTGACGTATTAATTGGTATTTCACCACTTAAATTAAACGCACCTTGGCTAGATAATCTTTCATCCCATAAAGTGATATTTTCTGTAACATCTTTTGAGAGATTTTTAGCAAAATCTCTAGCAGATTGTGAAGAAGGACCTGGCGAACCATCCATATTTAATGGGTTCCCTATAACTATTCCATCGATTTCATTTTCCTTAAATATTTTCTTTATCTCTAATAGCAGTTTTGAGTAATTATCTTTAATAAGCGTCGTATAGGGTGTTGCTACAATTTTGTTTTCATCGGATATAGCGATACCTATTCTTTTCCCACCCGGATCAATACCAATTAATCTAGATTTTTTATTAATTTTTTGAATAAATAGCTCAATATCAAGCATGAAATTTACCTAATTTATGATAAAACACTTTAAAATTAACTTATTTCACAAATGTCTCTAGATAAAGAAAAAATTAAGCATGTAGCAAAATTAGCTCGAATTTCAGTCAATGAAGCTAAAGTTGATAGTTTAACAAAAGACTTAAACTCTATTTTTAAATTTATAGAGCAATTAAATGAGCTTGATACCAATAAAGTAGAACCATTAACGTCAATTCTTAATCAGTCATTAAGATCGAGAAAAGATGAAATTAATGACGGAAAAATAAGAGAAAAAGTTTTAAAAAATTCGCCAAAAGATAGTGAAGAGTTTTTTGTAGTACCTAAGGTAGTTGAATAATGAGTGATATTACTAATCAAAGTTTAAATCAAATTATCAAAAGAATTAAAACTAAAGAAATCTCCTCAACTGAATTAACAAAAGCTTACATCAAGAATATTGAGAGCGCAAAAAAACTTAATGCTTTTGTTACAACTACTTTTGATCACGCTTTAGATAAAGCTAAACAGTTTGATAATAAACCAAATTTTGATCAACTCTTACCGGGTATCCCACTCGCTGTTAAAGATTTATTTTGTACAGAAAATTTTAAAACTACAGCTGGTAGTAATATCTTAAATAATTTTATTCCATCGTATGAGTCAACAGTAACTAAAAATCTTTGGGACAATGGCTCTTTTTTGTTAGGAAAGCTTAATTGTGATGAATTTGCGATGGGTTCTTCTAACGAGACTAGTTATTTTGGAAACGTTATTAATCCAGTTGGTGATCAACTAGTTCCAGGTGGTTCATCAGGAGGATCTTCATCTGCATTAGCTGCAGACTTAACACCGGCAACGATTGGAACTGATACAGGTGGTTCGATTAGACAACCAGCTTCGTTCACTGGCACAGTCGGTTTAAAGCCAACTTATGGTTTATGTTCCAGATGGGGTATCGTAGCTTTTGCATCTTCTTTAGATCAAGCTGGCCCAATGACAAAAGATATTACTGATTGTGCTATTATGCTTGAGGCAATGTCAGGCTTTGATGAAAAAGACTCAACATCAATTAATAAAAAGAAAGAAAATTACTCAAAAAATTTAAAAGATAATATTAAAGGTTTAAAAATTGGAATTCCTAAAGAGTATCGAGTTGACAATATGCCTAAGGAAATAGATGAACTTTGGGAAAAAGGAAAAAAAATATTAAAAGATTTAGGAGCAGAACTAATTGATATTTCTTTACCACATACAAAATATGCTTTACCAACTTATTACATTGTTGCTCCAGCAGAAGCTTCTTCAAATTTAGCAAGGTATGATGGTGTTAGATACGGATACAGGTCTGAAAAAGGAAAAGATTTAATTGAAATGTATGAAAATACTAGATCTGAAGGTTTTGGGGATGAAGTAAAACGAAGAATATTAATTGGAACTTATGTACTTTCATCTGGATACTATGATGCTTATTATTTAAAGGCTCAAAAAGTAAGGCAGCTAATCAAAAAGGATTTTGATGATAGTTTTACAAAAGTTGATGCAATTCTTACACCATCAACACCAAGTTCAGCTTTTAAAATTGGTGAAAAAACTAACGACCCAGTTTCGATGTATTTGAATGACATCTTTACTGTTCCAACAAATTTAGCAGGTCTTCCAGCTTTATCTTTACCAGCTGGTCTTGATAAACAAGGTCTTCCTTTAGGACTTCAATTAATTGGTAAAGCTTTAGATGAGCAGAAAATACTTAATATTGGCTATGCTTTTGAAAAAAATTGTGGATTTAAAAATGAAATAAAGAAATGGTGGTCATGAAGTCAGAAAAATTTGATTATTTTATTAATGGAGATAAAGGAAAGTACGAGGTTATTATTGGCCTAGAAGTGCACGCCCAAGTCTTATCTAATTCTAAACTTTTTTCAGGGTCTCCAACAAAATTTGGAGCTGAACCAAACGAACATGTAAGTTTAATTGACTCAGCATTTCCTGGCATGTTGCCAGTGATAAATGAAGAATGTGTAAAACAAGCAGTTAGAACCGGTTTAGGTTTAAATGCAAAAATAAATAATTATTCAGTGTTTGATAGAAAAAACTACTTTTATGCTGATTTACCTCAAGGTTATCAAATATCTCAGTATAAAAATCCAATAGTAGGAGAGGGCAAAGTTTTATTAGATATGCCTTATGGATCTAAAGAGGTTGGAATAGAGAGACTTCATTTAGAACAAGATGCAGGAAAAAGCATACATGATATGGATCCATCAAATACTTATGTTGACCTTAACAGATCAGGTATTGCCTTGATGGAAATTGTAAGTAAACCTGATCTAAGATCCCCAGATGAGGTAAATGCCTATATTAAAAAGTTAAGAACTATTATGAGATATTTAGGAACATGTGATGGAAATATGCAAGAAGGTTCGCTTAGAGCTGATGTAAATGTATCAGTGAGAAAAGTAGGTGACAAAGAATTTGGCACACGTTGTGAAATTAAAAATGTAAATTCTATTAAATTCATGCAAATGGCTATTGAATATGAAGCTAGTAGACAAGTTGAATTGTTAGAAAACGGAAAAGAAATCGACCAAGAAACCAGACTTTTTGATACCAAAAAAAATGAAACAAGATCAATGAGGTCTAAAGAAGATGCGCATGATTATAGATATTTTCCTGATCCAGATTTACTTCCTTTGAAACTTGATCAGAAGTTAGTAGATGATTTAAAAAAATCTCTCCCAGAACTTCCAGATAAGAAAAAAGAAAGATTTGTCAAAGATTACGGTTTAAACGCATACGAAGCAAACGTTCTTGTTTCGGAAAAAGAAATCTCAGATTACTACGAAGAAGTTGCAAAACTTTCAGATAAAAAACTTGCAGCTACTTGGATGATGGGTGATTTATTTGCGATGCTAAATGATAAAGGTTTGAATATATCTAATTCACCTATCTCAGCAAAAGATTTTGCAGAATTAGTACAGGCAATAAAATCAGGTGAAATTTCTGGACGAATAGCTAAAGAAGTTTTTGAAATAATGATAGAGAGTGGAGATAATCCTAAAAAGATTATAGAAACAAAAGGATTAAAACAACAAAGCGATCCTAAAGAGTTGGAAAAAATGATTAACGAAATATTAGCAACAAATAAAGATAAAGTTGATCAATATAAATCTGGAAAAGAAAAATTATTTGGTTTTTTTGTTGGTCAGGTGATGAAATCATCTGGCGGTAAAGCTAATCCACAATTAACAAACGAAATTCTTAAAAAACTTTTAAAAGGCTAATTATGCCTAAAAATTTAGATTTAACTGAAAATCTTGAGAAATATATAATTGATCATTCAGAAAACTTAAATGATATTCAAAAAGAAATTATAAGTTATAATTCAAGTCTAGGAGATCAAAAAAAATTACAAATATCAATTTCACAAGCTCAATTTCTTCAAACACTTATTAAGATTTCTAATATCAAAAGTGTTTTAGAGATTGGAAGTTTTACTGGTTTTAGTGCTTTATCTATGGCTTTAGTTTTACCAAAGGATGGCTCTCTAACTAGCCTCGATAAAAATTTTGAATTTAGCAATAAAGCAAAGTCTTTTTATGAAAAGGCAAATGAAAATAAAATTACACAAATAATTAAACCAGCAATTGAAAGTTTAAATGAATTAAAAAATTTTAAAAAAAAATTTGATCTAATA
>ATTF01000026.1 GCA_000419545.1 Candidatus Pelagibacter ubique HIMB058 | reverse complement strand
TTTTTGTTTTATTTTTTTTAAAATGTTTTGAAACTTTAATAAAAGTATTTTTATCATTTACTATAAAATAGACAGGTTTATATTTTAAAATTTGTCTCTTAATAAGTTTAAAGTTTTTGTTTGCAAGAAAAACGAAAGGTTTAAAAAAATTTTTCTTTTTATCAATTATTTTTAATGTACTTAAACCAATTGAGCCAGTCGAACCTAATATAGAAATTTTTCTAATCATTAGCTTAATAATATTAATGAAAAGAATCCTGTAGGAACTCCAAACAATATACCATCCAATCTATCCAGGACTCCCCCATGGCCCGGTAAGACTGACCCTGTGTCTTTTATTTTAGCTTTTCTTTTTAAAAAAGAAAAAAATAAATCACCTAACTGACAACCAACTGATGTAAGAATTGATGTAATTATAAATAGGTGTGAAAAATTATTAGTTAAAAAATATATTAATAATAGTACCGTAAAGCATGTACACATGATTGATCCTATAGCGCCAGCATAAGTTTTATTTGGACTAATTTTTGTTAATTTTGGTCCTTTAAATGCTTTTCCAAATGCAAAGCCTCCAATATCTGATGATATGCATCCTAAAATTAAAACAAAGAGAATGATTTTTAATTGTAAAAAATTTAAAAAATAAAAAAATAAAAAACAAAATAAACTTAAATAAGAAATAAAAAAAAAATTAGAAATATACTTAAAACGTTGATTGGAAAATATTTTATTTGATATTTCAAAATATTCAATAATTGATAAAACACTAAATAAAATTAAAAAATAGACAGAAATAAAATTTGATTTAACCATAAGAAATAATAAAAATAACAATATGATAGACGTTAATAATCGGTCTTTAATATTTTTTTTAATCATACAGCGCCAAAATTTCTTTTTATTTTTTTATATTTTTTAATTATCTTTAGCAAATCAGAGCCTATAAATTCTGGCCACAATTTTTTTAAAAAGAAAATTTCAGTATACGCTAACTGCCAAAGCATAAAGTTACTTAAACGCTGATGCCCCCCGGTTCTGACCAGAATATCTGGAAATGGCATGTTTTTAGTATATAAATTTTTTTCGAAACTTTTAATATTTTTAATTTTCTTAATTTTTTTTGTCACATTAAAAATCTCTTTTCTTGCTCCATAGTTAATAGCTAAATTAACAATAATTTTTTTATTTTTTTTTGTAAGCCAACAGGTTTTTTTTAGAACATTTAAAGTATCTTTAGGAATTTTATTCATTTCACCAAAAATATTTAATTTAATTCCTTGTTTCTTTATATTTTCAATTTCTCTAACAAAATAGAGTTTAATAAGCTTGAATAAAAAATTAATTTCTTTTTTTGGCCTTTTCCAATTTTCTGAAGAAAAAACATAGAAAGTGACGATTGGAATTTTAAATTTGATTGAAAATTTAACTACCCTTTTTACAGTATCAACTCCTTTAATATGACCATAATTTCTATCTCTCTTTTTTTTTATTCCCCATCTACCATTGCCATCCATGATAAAGGCAACATGGTTAAGATTATTCATATCTGAATAATCTCTTTTTCTTTTTCAGATAAAATTTTCTCTATATTTTCAATATTAAGATCAGTGAGCTTTTGAATATTTCTCTCATAATTTTTATTATCATCTTCAGAAATATTTTTTTCTTTTAGCTTTTTTTTAAGCTCCTCGTTAGCTTCTCTTCTAATATTTCTAATTGATATCTTACCTTTCTCACCCATATTCTTTAATACTTTAATTAAATCTTTTCTTCTTTCCTCTGTTAAATCTGGTATTCTTAATCTAATCATTTGTCCGTCTAATTGAGGATTAATTCCAAGTTCTGATTTCTGGATTGCACTTTCAATTAAGCTAGTATTTACTTTATCCCAAACTTGAATTGATATTAGTCTTGCTTCTGGAACACTGACTGTTGCTAACTGGTTAATTGGCATTAATTGCCCATAAACATCAACCTTTATGGTATCAAGCATATTTGTATTTGCTCTTCCAGTTCGTAAAGTTGAAATGTCTTTTTTAAATGATTGAATACTTTTATTCATCTTAGATGAATAATTATCCTCATTAAATGTGCTGCTCATTCGCTACACTCCTTCACCAACTTTATATCTTATAAAATCTAAAACTTTTACTGGTTTGTCTAAAGAGTTTTCGTTGAGTACATCTGAAACTTTTTTTTTGGGATCCATAATCCAAACTTGATTTAAAAGTGAATTATCATTTAAAAATTTTGAAATTTTTCCTTTAGATATTTTTTCAGCCATATCTGCTGGTTTTCCTGAATTTATTACTTCTGCTTTAATAATTTCAAGCTCTTTATCTACAATTTTTTTATCTATTCCATCTTTATCGACCGATAGTGGATTAGATGCTGCAATATGCATCGCTATTTTATTTCCTAATTCGTCATTTTTATTTTTAACAATACCATCCAATTTTACTATAGAAATAATTTTACCAATACCATCCTCTAAAGCTGAGTGAACATAATAAAAATTCATACCATTTGTTTTATCAAAAAAATTTGCTCTTCTAATTGTGATTTTTTCTCCGATTTTTGATATTAAACTTACCAAATTATTTTTAACCAGATCTCCATTTTTCATTTTTGTATCATTGAGTTTATTTAGATCACCTTTCACATTAAAATTTATCTCCGAAAGTTCTCTGCAAAATTTTATAAAATCTTGATTTTTAGCGACAAAATCTGTTTCGCTATTAATTTCAATTAAAGAAACCTCGCCATCATTTTCATTTACTAAAGTTAAACCCTCTGAAGCTGTTCTGCTCATCTTCTTTGAAGCTTTAGCTATTCCTTTTTTTCTTAAAAATTCAATTGATTTTTCTACGTCCCCTTCACTTTCATCTAAAGCAACTTTACAGTCTTTAAAACCAACACCCGTAAGCTCTCTCAACTTCTTTATATTGTCTAGCAAATCTTTATTTGACATTATGGAATAAAAAATTACTTATCTTTTACTTTATTAGATTTTTTTGGTTCGTTTTTTTCTTCTTCGCCTTTAATTAATTTTTCAGCATCTTTAATTGTATCTTTTAAGAGGTCACAATATAGATTAATTGATCTTCTAGCATCATCATTTCCTGGAATTGGAAAATCTATTCCAGTTGGATCTGAATTTGTATCTAGTACTGCTATTATTGGAATTCCAAGTTTTTTAGCTTCTGCAACTGCTAAGGACTCTATATTAGTGTCTATAATAAAAATTAAGTCTGGCGTCTTTTTCATTTCCGATATTCCACCTAGTGATCTCTCTAATTTTTCTTTTTCTTTGCCAAATTTGAGTATTTCTTTTTTTGTAAAGCCAAGATTTTCTTTGGACAGCTGAACTTGCAGTTTTTTAAGTCTTTTGATGGAATTTTGAATAGTATTCCAATTAGTTAACATTCCACCTAACCATCTATAGTTTACATAGTATTGTCCTGTCTCTTTAGCTAGATCGCTTACTTGCTCAGATGCCTGTTTTTTTGTAGAAACAATTAGTATTTTACCACCCGAAGCTATAACTTTATGAATTTCTAAAAGTGCGCTTTTTATGAAATCGACTGTTTGAGTTAAATCAATAATATGTATAGAATTTTTTTCTCCAAAAATATATTGCTTCATTTTTGGATTCCATCTAAGGGTTTTATGGCCAAGATGCACGCCGGCTTCTAATAGCTGTTTTATGTCTACTTTTGGTACGTTCATATTTTTTTCCGGTTAATCCACCACAGTAATTCCAATTCATGGACCGGTAGGGCAATGCCCTTGTAACTGTGTGCGAAATTAAAGAATGATATATACAATCAAGCTAAAAAATCAACCGTCTAAACTGTAATTTTTTCCACGTAATTCTTAGCTTTTAAAGCTTTTAAATGATTTAGGTCAAACTTTCTATTCTTCTGAAGACTAAAATGTGCTTTTTTAGTTTTATTTTTTATAACTAGGTTAATTGCAGTTTCTCCTTCAGCTGACAGCAAATTTTTTATTTCATTAATATTATAGTTTGTTTTAAGTTCGATAGTTACTTTTGTATATGGTTTATTTATCAAATCATCAAGATTTAATATTTTTCTTACATTCACTCTTTTTTTCTTTGTATTCTCATCGCTACTAGTATCTTTTTGAAGAGTAAGGACAAATGTTTCTGACTCCTTTAATATTTCTCTGTTAGAAATTAGAATTTCTGCAAATAAAAATAATTCAAACTCAGAATTTTTATCACTAAATTTTACAATAGCATAAGGTGTGCCTTTAGCGCTTTTCTTCTCCTGTATTGACATTATAGTTCCAGCGACCAATCCCTCTTTAGTATTATTATCGTAAAAATCTTTATAAGTTTTAATATTTAGTTGATTGAGAACATCATCATAATCATTAAGTGGATGATCGGTTAAATAAAAACCTATTGTCTTAAACTCCTCTGTTAGTAGTTCTTTTTTCTTCCAAGAAATAGATGGTTCAAAATCAAAACTTTTACTTTTATTTTCATCATTAATGAAAAGATTAGTTTGACGACTTTCTTTGTCTTCATTTATATTTTTAATATTTTGAATAATTTTTGGAATAGAGACCATAATTTTATTTCTATCTTTTTCAAAAACATCAAATACTCCAGCTTTTACTAAACCTTCTAATTGCAATTTGTTGATATCTTTTGAATTAACTCTATTCATAAAATCAGTAAAAGATTTAAATTTTCCATTTTTTTCTCTCTCATTTATTATATTTGATATAGCTTCGTAACCAACGTTTTTAATTGCCCCTAAACCATAAAAGATTTTTCCATCAATAGCCCTAAAATCTGAAAAAGATTCATTGATTGATGGGTTGATAATTTTGATATTTAGTTTTTTCAGCTCTTCTACAAACTCTCTTAGTTTTGAAGTGCTACCAAGCTCTGTTGACATTGTAGCAGCAATAAAATCTTCTTTATAATATGTTTTTAAAAAAGCTGTTTGGTAAGCTATTAAAGCGTAAGCAGCTGCATGACTTTTATTAAATCCATACTGTGCAAATGGTTCAATTTTTGTAAAAACAAAATTTGCAACATCTTTTGCTATACCATTTTTAATAGCTCCATTGATAAATCTTTCTTTTTGTTTATCTAATTCTGCTTTTTTTTTCTTTCCCATAGCTCTACGTAATATATCTGCTTCTCCTGCAGTGAACCCTGCTAATATTTGTGCAATCTGCATCACTTGCTCTTGGTAAATAATTATTCCATAAGTAGGCATTAATATTTCTTTAAGTGTTGGATGGATGTAATCAGGTTCTTTAATTCCATTTTTACATTCATTGTAAATAGGAATATTACTCATTGGTCCAGGCCTATATAAAGCAACTAAAGCAATTATATCATCAAACCTATTTGGCTTCATTTGCCTAATAGCATCTCTCATTCCTGCACTTTCAAGTTGGAATAATCCAGTTGTTTCTCCAGTTGAAAGTAAGGAGAATACTTTATCATCATTATGATTTATTTTGCTGATATCTAAGTTGATATTTTTATGTTTTAGTCGCTTAATTGTTTTATCAATTACAGTTAATGTTTTTAAACCAAGTAAATCAAATTTTACTAAACCTGCATTTTCAGAAGAATACATATCATATTGTGTAGATGGCAAAGTTAAATTCGAACTGTGATCAATATATAAAGGGAATTGCTCAGACAATTTGTTTCCAGCTATAACAACCCCAGCTGCATGTGTAGCCATATTGCGATTAAGACCCTCTAGTTTTAAAGATAATTCTAAAAGTTTTTTCACTTTTACATTATTTTTTATTTCCTCTTTAAATCTTGGCTCTCTATCAATCGATTCTTGAAGAGTAAGTGGTCTAGAGGGATCAAATGGCACCATTTTACAAATTCTATCAACATGTCCGTATGAAAGACCTAAAACTCTTCCTACATCTCTAAGCGCCATTCTTGCTTTAAATTTTCCAAAAGTAATTATATGAGCAACACCATTTTTATATTTAGTTTTCAAATACTCAAAAACTTGATCTCTTTTTTCCTCACAAAAATCTATATCAAAATCTGGCATCGAAATTCTATCTGGGTTTAAAAAACGTTCAAAGATTAAGTTAAATTCTATGGGGTCTAAGTCTGTAATATCTAAACAATAAGCTACTAAAGATCCTGCTCCAGAGCCTCTACCAGGTCCAACTGGTATAGAATTTTTTTTTGCCCACTTGATGTAATCAGAAACAATTAAAAAATAGCTAGCATAATCCATAGAATTAATAATGTTTATTTCATGAGAAAGCCTATCTTCATATTTTTGGATAACTTGTTCTCCTTTTTGAATGTTATTTTTTTTTAAAATAAAGTTATTTAATCTATTTTCTAAACCAATTTTTGCTAATCTTAAAAGCTCATTTTCTGGAGAAGAATTTACGCCACTTTCTATAGAGGGAAGAATAGGTTTTGATTTTTTAGGTTTAAAATTAAATCTTAAATGAAAATTATAATTATTTTCTAAAGCTTCTGGTATATCTGAATATAAAATTTTTAGATCATTTGAAGACTTAAAGAAATGCTGATTGCTATATTTAAAACGATTTCTATCATCAACAAAATTTTTCTCACCGATGCAAACTAAAGCATCGTGAGCTTCGTACATATCTTGATTAAGATAAAATACTTCTTGAGATGCAATTAAAGGTAAATTAAGTTTTTTAGATATTTCTAATAAAAAATTTTCAAAATTTTTTTCTTGATCTTCATTATGACGCTGAATTTCAATATACAGCCTATTATCATTAAAATTTTTCTTTAAAGTATTAAGTATCTCTTCTAGTTCTTTTGATTTATTCTTGTAATAAAGTTTTCCGAAGAAATTTAAATAATTACCCGTTAATAATATTAGATCTTTATTGTTTAGAATAAGGTCATTAATATCACAAGCAGGCTCATCAATAATTGAGCTATCTAAATAACTTTTTGAAGATAATTTTGTTAAGTTTTTATAACCTGCTTCTGTAGTTGCGTATAAAGTAACTTTTCCAATTTCTCCTTTGGCTTTTAAATTTATCTGTGTGCCAATAATCGGTTGGGTTCCCACTTTTGATAACTTTTCGGAAAATTCTAATGCACCACACAAGTTATAACTATCCGCTAAACCTAAAGATTTTATTTTATTGGCTTTACAATAATCAACCAATTCATCAATTTTAATTGCGCCCTCACAAATGGAATACTGTGTATGAATTTTTATATTATTGAAATTCTTATTACTAACGGACATTAACCCGTTTTATACCACCGTTAGAAATTGACAACTTGTAATCTGCCCTGTTAGCAAGTTCTCTATTATGAGTTGCAAAAATAATTGTTTTTTTGATTTTTTTTAATTTTAGAAAATAAGAAAATATCTCGGAAGAAGTTTTATAATCAAGATTACCTGTAGGTTCGTCTGCCAATATTAAATTTGTTTCTGCTATCAAAGCTCTGGCTATAGCAACTCTTTGTTGCTCACCGCCTGACAATTCGTTCGGAAAATGTTGGGACCTTTCTAAAATTTTTACTGACCTTAAGATTTTTTGTGCTCTTTTTTTAGCTTCTTCTTTATTAATATTTTTTATTAATAATGGCATCATAACATTTTCAATAGCTGTGAAATCATTTAACAGATTATTATCCTGAAATATTATTGATATCTTTTCTCTTCTAATTTTATCTTTTTCTTCGTCATTTAGTTTATTCGTAGAGATATCATTAATTTTTACATTTCCTTTAGACGGCTCATCTAATAACGCTAACAAGTGAAGTAGAGATGACTTTCCTGATCCAGATGGGCCAACTAAAGCAACAAGTTCTCCTCTTTTTATTTTTATATTTAATTTATCAAAAAGTGTAATATTTCCATTTAAATGGTTATAGGTCTTTTTTAAGTTTAATGTTTCTACTATTGAATTACTCATATTTTAAAGCTCTGAAGGTTTTCATTTTTGAAATGTTTCTAGCAGGTATATATGAAGCAATTGCTGTCACTATTAAAGACAAAATGAAAATAATTAATATTGAATATATATTAATTTCACTTGGAAGTTTTTCTAAAAAATAAATGTCTGGCGGAAATATTTCTAAATTAAATACCGAGGATAAAATTACTCTTATTTTTTCAATATTTAATGAGAACAAAATTCCTAAGATAACGCCGCTGATTGAAGCAAAAAAACCAATTGAAAATCCAGTTAAAAAAAAAGTTTTTTTTATTGATGTATTATTAAATCCTAAAGTTTTAAGAATAGCAATTTCCTTTGTTTTATTTTTTATCAAAATTGTCAATCCGGAAATAATATTAAAAGCTGCAACAATTATAATTAAAGTTAATATTATAAACATCACATTTCTTTCTACTTTAAGAGCGCTAAAAAATGATTTGTTTAGATCTGTCCAGGTGTAAATAAAATAATTTTGATTTAATTTTTCAATTCTTTCTTTGTATCTATCAGCTTTTAAAGGATCGTTTAAATAAATTTCAATATTTTGATCTTTTAAATCTTTATCAAAAATTGATAAAGCATCAGTTACGTTCAAAAAAATTATATTCTGATCAAATTCAATGAAACCTGTATTAAAAATACCTGCTATTTTAAAATTTTCTTGCTTAGGCAAATTTCCTAAAGGAGTAGCAACAAATGCAGAGGACATTAAGCTAGTATAATCACCCTCTTTTAAATTAAGATTAAAAGCAAGTTCAGATCCAATAAATATACTATTCTTATTAAATTCTTCAATTTTACCTGATACGATATTTTTCTCTAAAAACTCAGATATTTTTTTTTCGTTCTGATTTATTCCCTTAAGTATTATTCCTTTTGCTTTATCATTGCTAATTACTATGCCCTCACCAGAAAAAGTCTTGCTTATTGATATATCTTGAAACTCTTGGCGTAGTTTTACTAAATATTCATTATCTATTGTAAAGCTGTTGGGTTGAATTACTATATGAGGATTAAGGCCTAAAATTTTTTTAGTTAAATCAGTTTTAAAACCATTCATCACTGACATAACAATAATTAGTATTGCTACCCCAAGCATTATTCCCAAAAAAGAAAAAATAGAAATTATTTTTAAAAACCCTTCTTTTTTTTTAGGTCTAAGGTTTCTTAATGAAATTAATCTTTCGGTTTTTGTAAACAAGGTTTTAATTCTTAAGTTTAGATTTGATGTCCTCTAAACTTAATATTGAACTTTCCGAGTTTAGTTCTTTAAACTCAAATCTGTCACCTTCAGATTTTGACCCAATTATAATTTGGTAAGGTATACCTATTAAGTCATGTTTTTTAAATTTATTAGACATATTTTCATCAACATCATCTAACAATACGTCAATATTTTGTTTTTTTAGATCATGGTAAATTTTTTCAGCTTTTATTAAATTTTCTTTGTTATTTTTATTAAAACTAGGAATTATTACCACATCAAATGGAGAAACAAATTTTGGCCATTTCATTATATTGTTATTGTATTTAGCCTCTATTATCGCTCCAACTAATCTAGAAACTCCAATACCATAAGATCCCATTTTTACTGATATTTTTTTTCCACTTTTATCGTCAATTGTACAACTCATTGGTTTTGAGTATTTATCTCCAAAATAAAATATATGTCCAACTTCGATACCCTTAGTTTTAATTTGATCTTTTTTATCTACAGACTCATTAAACTTTTTTTCGTTATATTTCTCATCTGTTACAGCATAAACATCAGTAAAATCTTTTCGCATTTGAGCTAGTGAACTATCTTCAAACTCATATTTGTTTAAATCAATCTCGAAAATTTTTTTATCTGCATATATTTGACTTTCTCCAGTTTCAGCCAATATGATAAATTCATGAGATAAGTCTCCGCCAATCGGTCCTGTATCTGCAGCCATAGGAATTGCTTTTAGTCCCAATCTATTAAAAGTTTTAAGATAGGAGAAAAACATTTTATTGTAAGATTTTTTTGCTTCCTCGTCTGATACATCAAAAGAATAAGCGTCTTTCATATAAAACTCTTTACACCGCATTACTCCAAACCTAGGTCTTATCTCATCTCTAAATTTCCATTGAATATGATATAAAAGTTGGGGCAGCGATTTATATGATTTTACACTTGATCTAAAAATATCTGTAATAAGTTCCTCGTTTGTTGGTCCATATAAAATTTCTCTGCCTTGGCGATCTTTTATTCTTAGCATCTCTTCACCATAATCATCGTATCTACCACTTTCTTTCCAAATCTCAGACGATTGAATAGTTGGCATTAACATTTCTTGAGCACCGATAGAATTTTGCTCTTCTCTGACTATTTGCTCTATTTTTTTCATTACTTTGAAGCCTAAAGGTAGCCAAGAATAAATTCCTGCTGAAGATTGTTTTATCATACCTGTTCGTAACATTAATTGATGAGACTTAATCTTAGCTTCAGCTGGTAAATCTTTAGTTATTGGAATAAATAATTTTGAAAGATACATTTTATTGCAAATATTCTCTTAAATTTAATAAATTAAACTCAACTAGATAATATATTACAATAAAAATTATAGAAGTAATTAAAGTTGTAATTAAAAATTTTTTCCCAATTTTAGGATTTATAGGAGCTCCAGGATCAATACCGTCTATTTTTTCTTTAAATTTTTCATTATTTGATTGAATTCCAACCGGTAGCACGGAAAAAAAAATTATCCACCAAATTAAAACATAAACTATTATAGAACCGGTAATTCCCACTAAACCCTCGCGATATTAATATTAGTGAAAGGTTTTTTTCCTGTTTTTTCTCTAACAATTCTTCTGCAATTTTGTTTAATTGTCTCTATTAAATTTTTTTGCTGTTTTGCGTTATCTAAAGAAAATGTTCTACAAATATTAAAGATTTCATCTTCCATATCAAAAATAAACGGATCTTTTTTTTCACTTTCTGGTATCCCTTTGAATGAAATGATTGGTTTTTTTATTTTTCCATTATTCGAGAGCAAAAGTGTAATTTCTAAATAGCCATTGATTGATAAATTCTTTCTATCTTTAATTGACTGTGAGTCTATTTCTACATTCACACTACCATCTAAATAAATTCTGCCTGATGGTGCTTTATCTACAATTTCTGGAACTTTACCTGGTAATAATTTTATTATGTCTCCATTTTCAATCAGTAATGTTTTAGGAACTTGCATTTCTTTAGCAAACTTTACATGTTCTTGCATATGTCTGTGCTCACCATGAACTGGGATAACGCTTTTAGGTTTTACCCATTTATACATATCTTTTAAATCGTCTCTATTAGGATGGCCTGATACATGAACAAACGCATTTTCTTCACTAATTATCTCCATGTTATTTTTTACTATTAGATTTTGCAGTTGATATAATTTTTTTTCATTTCCAGGAATAATTTTTGAAGAAAAAATTATACAATCACCATCTTCTAAAAATACTTCTGGGTGAGTTCCATTAATTATTCTATTCATGGCCCCCATAGGTTCACCTTGGCTTCCAGTTGCTAAATATAAGATTTTATTTTTAGATATCTTTTTTGCATCTCTTGGTTCGAGTGGTTCAATTAATCCTTTAAGATAACCACATTTTTTTGCAGCTTTATATATTCGGTGCATTGATCTACCAACAAGACAAATAGATCTACCTGTTTTCTTCGCGCAATAAAAAATAGATTCCATCCTTGCCACATTTGAAGCAAATGAAGTAACTAAAATTCTTTTAGTTTTAAGTTCCATTATTCTAAGCAAGCTATCTCTTACATCTGCCTCTGATCCTGCTCTTCCCGGGCTAAAAATATTTGTTGAGTCACAAATCATTGCAGAAACACCCTCGTCTCCAATTTTTTTTAATTTTTCTTCATCAATTTTATTTCCGATCAAAGGATTAGGATCTATTTTCCAGTCACCTGTGTGTAAAATTGTTCCTAATGGTGTTTTAATACTTAATCCATTAGGTTCTAAAATTGAGTGAGTTAACGTAACAAAGTCTATTTCGAATTCTCCTAGTTTAATTTTGCTATTTAAAGGTACAATTTTTAAATAAGGAGAAATATCAATTTTTTTTTCTTTAAATTTTTCTGTTATTAATGCTGCAGTGAAAGGTGTTGCGTATAATTTACATTTTAGCTCAGGCCAAATATGTGCTACGGCACCAATGTGATCTTCATGCGCATGCGTTAAAACAACGCCGAGTAAATTATCTTTTTTATCAATTATAAAACCTGGGTCAGGCATAATTAAATCAATACCAGGAATAGAGTCATCGGCAAAAGTTACTCCCATATCAACGATTATCCATTTTTGATTATCTTCTTTACCATAAGCAAAAAGATTCATATTCATGCCAATTTCACCAGATCCACCTAATGGACAAAAAAGTAATTCTTCTTTACTCATAAAAATTTCTTATATATTTTTGCTATTCCTTTGATTGTTATATTTTGATCGATTAGCACTTTTTTTTTAATTGAATTTTTAAAAAAATTTGCATAACCGCCAGTTAAAATAATTTTAAAATTTGTTTTATTATTTTTAACAATTTTATTTAATATATTATTTATCAAGCCCTCGTAACCCCACATAAATCCAGCATTAAGAGCATCTTTAGTATTTTTTCCGAAACTTTTTTTAATATTTTTCAATTTAATTAAAGGAAGTAGAGCTGTTGAATTATATAAATTAGTAATTGAGAGTTTAACACCCGGAGCAATTACTCCTCCTTCATAAATGTTATTCTTAATAACATCAAATGTAGTAGCTGTTCCAAAATCTACTACTAAACAATTTTTAAAATTTTGAACACAAATTGCATTAGCTATCCTATCTGAGCCTAGTTGTTTTATATTTTTTACATTTAGTTTGATTATTTTTTTTAAATCAAAATCCTTAACTTCATAAATTTTATATTTAGTATATTTAAATTTTTTTTTCATTTCTTTAAATGCTAATGGAACAACACTTGAAAATAAAAAATTTGGATTTAGACTTTTTGTTTTGTAACGACCTAAAATTCTTTTCAAAAAATTATTTTTTATATTTTTTTTAGTATCAATTTCAAAATGTTTAATAATTTTAAATTTGTGATTTAAAAGGCAAATTTTCGTTGAAGTATTTCCTATATCTCCAATTAAGTATTTCATAAATTATTTATATATTTTTTTTAACTCTTGAAATGAATATGTTTTTATTCTTTTTAGCAAATTTTCATACTCTTTTTTGATATTTTCTAATAGCTTTTTGTTATTAATTTTTTTTTTAGTTATTTCTTTTAATGAAATTGAATTAAATTGTTTAGTTCTTGGATTAAAATTTGTATTAATCCCTATTCCAATTATAAGGAAGCTTTTTTTTT
>ATTF01000025.1 GCA_000419545.1 Candidatus Pelagibacter ubique HIMB058 | reverse complement strand
AAATCGTTGTTTCTAATCAAAATAATAATTTGAATATTTTTAATAAAAGTACAGGAGACTTAGTTCAATTAATACCAACAGAGGAAGCCTTTGTAAAAACAGAATTTAAAAATAGTTTGTCTATGAATAGTTATAATTCTTTATTTTTTTTAAACTCTTTTGGCTCTTTATATTCAATTAATTTTGATACTATGAAAGTGAATTGGTTCAATAACTTTAATCAGTCATTTCAACTATCATCATCTAATTTGTTTATAGGAAATCAAATATTAAATAATGATGAAGTTATTATACTATCATCAAACAATGAAACATATTTAATTGATCAAAAAAATGGATCTGTAATCAAATCATTTAATTTTTCAACAAAAATTAATCCAATAATTATTGGGAATTACATTTTTTTATTAACAGTGAATGATTTTTTAATTGCCTTAGATATAACTGAACGAAAGATTATTTATTCACAAAATATATCAAATGTTTTTAAAAAAAATAATATTTATAAAAATTTGATGGTTCTTAATAATAAAATTTTTATTTTTCTAAATAATTCAAATATTTTAATTTTTGATATTAATGGTAAGTTTGAAAGAAAAATGAAACTACCATCAAAAATACACTCATATCCAATATCTATTGAAAGATCTATTTTATTTTTAAATAATAAAAATAAGTTATTTGTTCTTAATTAGCTGTTAGATTTACCACTTAGTAAAGACAATTGTTTTAACCTAACATTATTAAGGTCATCTTGAGGTTTTACAGGATAATCACCAGTAAAATAGTGATCGCTAAACTGAGGATAAATTGGGTTTCTTTTTTCACCGATCAAAGCGTTATATAAACCATCCAGACTTAAAAATTTTAAAGTTGTAGCGTTAATTTCTTTACACATTTCTTCAACGGTTTTACTGTGTGCGAGCAGTTCATTTTTTGTAGGCATATCTACACCATAAAAATCAGGAAATCTAATTTCTGGACAGGCTATTCTTACATGAACCTCTTTAGCTCCGTTTTCTAAAAGCATTTTTACGATTTTGTTGCAAGTAGTTCCTCTCACTAAAGAGTCATCAATAAGAATTATAGACTTATTTTTTACTACAGTTTTTGTGGGGCTTAACTTTAGTTTTACCCCTAGGCTTCTTATATTTTGTGATGGTTCAATAAAAGTTCTACCTACATAATGATTCCTAATAAGACCAAGTTCAAAATTTTTTTTTGCTTTTTCTGCAAAACCCAGGGCTGCTGGGACACCAGAGTCTGGCACAGGTACAACTAAATCGGCATGCAAATCAGATTCTATTGCCAATTCAGCTCCTAAATTTTTTCTATATTCGTATGCACACTTATTGCCAATTAAACTATCTGGTCTTGCAAAATATATATATTCAAAAATACAAGGTCTTGATTTCTGCTTGGGAAAAGGTCTGACAGATTTCAATTCTTCATTTTCAATAATGACAATCTCACCGTTATCAACTTCTCTTACGAATTTTGCCCCGATTATATCAAGTGCACAGGTTTCAGATGCAAAAATATAAGAATTTTTTAATCTTCCAATTACCAAAGGCCTGATACCAAATGGATCTCTTACTCCTACTAGTTTTTTGTTGGTCATCATTACTAAAGAATATCCACCTTGAATTTGAAACAATGCATCAATTAATTTATCTACAAATTTTTCTCTTTTTGATTTAGCAATAAGTTGAACTATTGTTTCAGTGTCACTCGTTGTTCTAAAAATTGCACCTTCTTTTACAAGTGTTTCTCTTAAAGAAATAGCATTTGTCAAATTACCGTTGTGAGCAAGACTTAAGCCTCCCAAATGTAAGTCTGCAAAAAAAGGTTGAATATTTCTTAAAGATGTTTCTCCAGTAGTAGAATAACGATTATGACCAATAGCAAAAGAACCAGGTAATTTTTTAAGTGTTTCTAAATTTGTAAAATGATCTCCTACTAAGCCTTGGCGTTTTTCTGAATGATAGTTATTTCCATCGAATGAAACAATCCCACAGCCCTCTTGCCCTCTATGTTGCAAAGCATGAAGACCAAGCGCAACCATTGCTGAGGCATCTTTATGACTAGAAATGCCAAATACTCCACATTCTTCTCTTAATTTATCTATTTCAAATTTTTTCAATTTTTTCCTTTGTATCTATGAAATCCTCATCCGATGGAAATTCATCAATTAATATTTCACTACCTTTACTTATAAAATTAAATGAAATTGCATCTTCTGCTGATATACCCCAATTCTGGTAATGATAAAACCAATTAAATATAGAAAAAAAACATACGCACACAATGTAACCTTTAAAAAAACCAAATAAAAGTCCGAATACTTTGTCAATTGAGCCAACGCCAGTCCAAGTAATAACTTTACTTAAAGTTTTTCCAATAATAATTGTAATAAAAAGTGTAAATATAAAAATTGCAATTCCTAAACCTAAGTTGTTTACAAATTCAGATTGGATATATTCACTTACAAAAGGTTGTAACTTTGGGACTAAAACAATAGTTACAATTGTGGACAAAACCCATTTAGAAAATGAAATTAAACTTAAAGAAAATCCTTTATAAAAACACTGAATAACGTTGTAAATTACTATGATAAAAACAAAGATGTCAAAAAAATTTATACTAGATATCAAACCTTGCAATACATCAATCATAAAGCAAGATTATTTTTTTCTTCCCCAAACGGTTTATATGTAAGAATTAATTTTGGTAGTAACGTTAAAACTGAAATCATTGCTAGAAGCATAGCAATTCCCGTAAATACACCAAAATAAATTGTAGGTATAAAGTTAGATAATACCAATATTGAAAAGCCAAAAACAATAGTAATAGAAGTATTCAAAATTGCTATTCCAACAGTGCTATGACATCGGTCTAAAGTTTTATTATAGTTGTTTATTCTTTTGAATTCTTCTCTAAATCTATAAATATAATGAATACTATTATCCACTGCTATACCGATTGTAATAGCAGCTATAGTTATAGTCATCATATCTAAAGGTATTCCAAGCAAGCCAATAATACCAAGAATGAAAAAAGCTGCTAAAAAATTCGGAACAATGCCAATTAATGAAAGAGTTGTATTTCTAAATAAAATAAAAAACATTAAAAAAATTCCAAAAATAACAACACCTAAAGTTAATATTTGTGATTTGAACAGACTTTGCAACAAATTATTGAATAATATCAAAACGCCGGCCAATTTATACTCATCTTTTTTTAATCCTAATTTAGTGTTTAATTCAGAATTTATTTTATTTATTAAATCGTTTCTTCTTAAATCCTTTAAGGAGTCTTTAATTCTTAAACTTATTCTAGCCTCATCTTTTTCTACAGATATATAAGGTGATACAATCTCATTCTTTATTTCTTCCGGTATTTTACTATATAATACTGCTATCTCTAAACTTTGTAATTCTTTATTATTTAAATCTTCAGCAACTCTTAATATTGATCCAAACGATAAAACTTTTCCGATTTCAGGTAATGATTCTAAGTAATCATGAACTTTTATTATTTTATCCATTTTATCTCTAGTAAACCAATATTTAGACTTATCTTCTTCACTGTTTTTGTTATCCTCATCCCAATCATCAAATTCATCATTATCTTTATTTTTTTCAGTTTCTTTGATATCTGAGGGAAACTTAAGAATAATATTCAACGGAGTAGTTCCACCTAAGTCATCATCAATTTTTTTCATCCCTTTATAAATTTCAGTTTCTTTGTCAAAATAATTTATAAAACTATTTTCAACTTCAAGCTTTGTTATGCCAATAATACTAAGAATGATTATTAAAAAGGTAGAACCAAAAATAATAATTTTATTTTTTTTAGTGAAGGAACCTAGGGCAGATGTTATTAAAGATTTTTCTGTATCCTTGAGTCCTATTTCGTTTTGTGAGGCAAGAACACTAATTAAAGAAGGTAACAATAAAAAAGTAACTAAGAAAGAAACTATAAGTCCTAAAGTCATCATCCAACCAAAATCTATTATAGGTTTAATGCCGCTTAATACTAAAGAGAGGAATGCACATATTGTGGTAAGAACAGTATAAAGAATGGGCAACATCATTTTTTTACTAGCCTCAAAGATTATTTTGTTTTTTGCTAGATCAGGAAATTCTCTCTTCAATTGTAAAAATCTAACAGTCAAATGAATATTCATCGCCATATTTAAAATAAGCATCAATGCGATGAAGTTTGATGAAATTACTGTTACTTTCCAGCCTATAAAACTTAATAAACCTATCATTATTATAACTGAAGTGGCACATCCTAATAAAGGCATTAATACCCATTTTAAATTTCTAAATATAAACCAAAGTGTAAGAACAATAAAAACGAATACCCCAATACCAAAAACTATAATGTCACTTTTTATAAAACTCATCATGTCGTCTGCAATCATAGGAATTCCGCCTAAATAAATTTTAGCTTCTTCTCCATATTTACTTATTACATCTCTTATTTCAGTTATATTTTGATGATTTCTAATATTGTATAAGTTTTTATAATCTTCATATTCTTTAATAAATTTTTTATAATTTATTTTTTCTTCTTTTGATAATCCTGTTTCGTTGGATTGCTCAAAGTATTTATCTTTAATTTTTATATATTCTGCTAATCTTTCATCTTTTTTTAAATAAATAACGATACCAGATGTTTTACCATCGTTGCTGATGACGAAGTCTTTATAAATTGGACTATTTATAATTTCGTCAAAACCTCTTTTTAAGTCTATCTCAGGATAAGCTAAGGTTTTGTAATTTTTTAGCCTAGCCATTAATCCCTCATCTGTGCTTTTTAAAAGAGGAACATCAATTATGGTTATTACGCTATCTACCCAAGTCAATTTTTCAATTTTGGATTTAAGTAACTGAAGATTTAGGATTGTTTCCTTCTGGGTAAAACTTGATACAGGTTCATATGTTAAAACTAAGAAGTCTTTAGAACCATAAGTTTCATTTACTTCTCTTAAATATTTAAGGTCAGGGTCACCTTCAAGTAAAAGGGCATCTGAGGAAGCATCTAAATTAAAGTTTTTAGCTTGATAAAGTGAACATAAAATAAAAATCGTAAAAAAAAAGAGCGTTATTTTTGAAAAATCGTTAGTAATTTTTTTATAAATAGCAGCTAGCATGAGAATAATTCAGATATATCTTAATTTATTTATAACTAAAGAAAAAATTAATACTAATTTTTGGCTAAATCTTTGAATTTTGTGTAAATTCCCTCAAATTCTACTTTAACTGTACCAGTAGGACCGTGTCTTTGTTTTCCTAAAATTATATCTGCCAAACCATTTACATCATTCATTTTTGACTGCCATTCTGCATGTTCAATAGATCCTAGTTTTGGCTGTTTTCTTTCTAAATAATATTCCTCTCTGTAAACAAACATTACAACATCAGCGTCTTGTTCAATTGAACCTGACTCTCTTAAATCAGCTAATTGAGGCTGTTTGTCATCTCTTTGCTCAACAGCTCTAGATAATTGTGATAGAGCCAGCACTGGAACAGCCAGTTCCTTTGCTAGAGCTTTTAAGCCTTGAGTGATTTCTGAAATTTCCTGCACTCTGTTGTCATTTTTATTACTGTTTGATCTCATAAGCTGAATGTAGTCAACAACAACCAAACTTAATCCAAATAACCTTTTAATTCTTCTAGCTCTATTGCTTAATGTTGCTATTGTAATTGCAGGAGTCTCATCGATGTACAATGGCAGGTTATATATATTTCTCGAAGTTTCGATATATCTATTAATCTCTTCCTCGGTGACTTTTCCTCTCCTAATGTCATCAGATTTTATACGTGCCTGCTCAGACAAAATTCTTGTCGAAAGTTGCTCAGATGACATTTCTAAAGAAAAAAAAGCTATTGATGACTTTTCTTGTCTTTTTAAAATATTTTGCGCCGCGTTATAAGCTATATTAGTTGCTAAAGCTGTTTTACCCATAGACGGTCTACCTGCCAAGATAATTAAATCAGACTTATGTAAACCACCAAGTTTTTGGTCTAAATCTGTTAAACCAGTTGGCACCCCAACTAGTCCCTGATCATTTTGCATAGCAATAGTGGCCATTTCAATAGTTTGGTCTAATGCTTTAGTAAATGGAATAAAAGACTGGGAAAAACTTCCTCTCTCTGCTAATTGAAATAATGATCTCTCAGTTTCTTCTATTATTTTTTCAGCATTCTGTTCATGCGAAGTTGTATTTAAAGTTTCAGCGTTGAGATTATCAGATATTTGAACAAGTTCTCGCCTTAAGTACATTTCATGAATTATTTTTGCATAATCAATAGCTTGCTTTACAGATCCGGAGAATCGTGTAAGCTTAACTAAATATTCTGTACCACCAACATCCTCGAGCATATTATCTTTTTCAAAAAAATTTTTGAGAGTAATTGGATTTGCAATCATACCTTTACTATTTAAATTTTCTATAACCTCGTAAATTTTTACATGAGCTGGATCATAAAAAATATTTGAATTAACAAAACTGGATATTTCATCAATAATATCATTATTTACCAATATAGAACCGAGCAAAGCCTGTTCAGCTTCTAAATTTGCAGGTTGTTTGTTAGATTTATTTTGTTTTACAGTCTTTATCTCGCTCATTAACCTATAGTAAGCGATAAACTTACCTGTTAAAGATAAAACTTACACACCTTTTTCTCAACTCTGTGGAAAAGTTAGTTTGATTTAATTTTGTTAATTTTGATGGTTATAGAGGCTTTTACCTCTGGATGAAAATTTACAATCACGGGATAAGAACCAATCTTATTCAGATCATCCTTACAGATTATGAGTGACGGAGCAACATCTACGCCTGTTTTAGTCTTAATGAGATTTGTAATCTGTTTAGGTTTAATTGAGCCGTATAATTCACCATTTTCTTTACATTCTTGGTTAAAACTAAGAATTTTTTTATCAATAATCTTAGAAATTTTTTCAAATTGATTTTTGGTCTCGCTGTTTTTTTTAATTAATTCAGCTTTTTTTTTGTTAACTAACTCTAAGTTTTCTTTATTAAATCTTAAAGCTTTACCATTTTTCAATAAATAGTTTCTTCCGTAGCCATTTTTAACTTTCACTTTTTCCCCAATTTTTCCTAAATTGAGAATATTTTCTAATAATATGATTTCCATTTTATAATAAACCTAAAATTTTTGCTTTTTTGATTTCTTTTGTTAGTTTCTTTTGCTTATTAAACGAAACAGATGTAATTTTTGATGATAGAATCTTACCATTATCGGTAATATAATTTTTCAACAGTGATAAATTTTTATAATCAATTATTGGCGCATTCTTCTTTGACAAAGGACATTTTTTTGAAAATTTACTATCAGTCTTTTGGAAAAGACTAAGCTTGCTTAATGAGTTAGATCCTTTTTTTTGAAATTTTTTATTTTTTCTTTTCATTTAATTTTTTATCTTTGCTGAAATATTCATTTTCAGTGTCTAATTTATTGTATTTTACTACTAAGTGTCTTATTACTGATCCATCAACTTTTAGTTTTTTATCCATTTCTTTTAAGGTGATTTGAGTTCCTTCAAATTTGTAATGAATAAAAAAAGCTTTCTTGTAGGCTTTTATTTTATTAGCTAGATTGATAAGCCCCCAATTTTCTATCTTAATTACCTTTCCCGAAGAGTTATTTATAACTTCGTTATACTTATCTCTAAGGTCTTTTAGCTCTTTTTCTGCTAAATCTTGCTTAGCAACAAGAGTATTTTCGTAGAATGCCATTAATATTTCTTATAGTTATTAATAATTATTTTAATAAAAACAGGTTTATACTATAATAAGACGTTTTATCAATACTAATTATTATTAATAAAAAAAGTAATATAATCTAATAAAATGAAAGCATTATTGTTCCCTGGGCAAGGTTCTCAAGTAGTAGGAATGGGATCTGAATTTTATAAAAATTTTGATCTTGTAAAAAAAATATTTAAAGAAGCTGATGAAAAATTAAATTTTTCTATTTCTAAAATAATACTCGAAGGGCCTACAGAGGAACTTACTTTAACTAAAAATACTCAGCCAGGAATACTTACAGTTAGTTATTCTATATTCAAAGTAATGAAAGAAGAATTTGGATTAAACTTTAAAAATTTTAAATATTTCGCTGGTCATTCACTCGGTGAATATAGCGCCCTAGTTAGTGCCAATTCTTTAACATTTCTAGATGCATTACATTTATTACATGAACGCGGTAAGGCAATGCAAAATGCAGTTCCGGTGGGAAAGGGCAGCATGCTTGCCATTTTAGGTTTAAAAATAGATGAAGTAAATGAAATTTTAAAAAATCAAAAAGGTATATGCGAAGTAGCAAATGATAATGCAGAAGGGCAAGTAATAATAAGTGGAGAAAAAAGAAGCGTAGAAATAGTAACTGAAACGTTAAAAGAAAAAAAAGTTAAATGCATACCTCTAAATGTAAGTGCTCCATTTCATTGTTCTTTAATGAAATCTGCGGCAAAAAGTATGAAAGAAAAAATTGATAACACCATTTTCAAAAATCCAGAATTTGAAATAATCAACAATGTTACAGCCGTTGAAGTTAGGGATGCCAATGAGATAAAAAAACTTTTAGTGGATCAAATTTTTTCCACAGTTAAATGGAGAGAAAGTATTCTGAAAATGCATAAAGAGGGAATAGAAAACTTTATTGAAGTAGGCCCAGGTAAAGCATTAATTGGCATGGTAAAAAGAACTATTAAAGAAAAAAAAGTTAATTGCTTTTCAATCAACTCAATTACTGATATTAAAAATTTGGTAGATGAATTTAAATAATAAAAAAGTATTAATTACCGGAGCAACTGGAGGTATTGGCAAGAATATTGTTGAAAAGTTTTTAAGCCTTGGAGCTAAAATTGTAGCTAGTGGAACTAATGATGAAAAATTAAATAGCTTAAAAAAAGATTATTCAGAAATTTATATTGAAAAATTTAAATTAGATAATCATGACGAAATTGAGAAATATATTGACAAGGTGTCTTCTAAATTAGAAGGTTTAGATATTTTAGTTAACAACGCAGGAATTACATTAGATAACTTATCTATAAGACTGACTAACGAAAACTGGAAAAAAGTATTAGATATTAATTTAACCGCCACTTTTTTAATGTGTAAATATGCAATAAAAAAAATGCTTAAGAATAAATATGGTAAAATAATAAATATTACTTCAATAGTTGGACACACTGGAAATTTAGGTCAATCTAACTATGCTGCGTCTAAAGCAGGTATAGTCGCTTTTTCGAAATCATTAGCTATTGAATATGCAAAAAAAAATATAAATATTAATTGTGTTTCACCTGGATTTATCAAAACAGAAATGACTGATAAGATTAATGAAGACTTTAAAAAAGTACTAATCAGCAAAATACCAACTGGAGAGCTAGGAACAGGAGAAGATGTTTCTAATTGTGTAGCTTTCCTAGCTTCAGATTTATCACGATATATCAATGGTGAAACTATACATGTGAATGGCGGGATGTATATGCCTTGACAATTATGCCGAATAATCTATTAAGAAACTTAAACTACGAAAGGAATTCATGTCAGAAGATATTAAAGGAAAAGTAAAAAAAATAGTAGCAGACCACCTTGGAATTGAGGAAGAGAAAGTCACTGAAGAAGCAAGCTTTATAGATGATCTTGGAGCAGACAGTTTGGACACAGTAGAATTAGTTATGGCTTTTGAAGAAGAGTTTGGATCAGAAATTTCCGATAGCGAAGCAGAAAAAATTTTAACAGTTGGCGATGCTATCAAATTTATTGAGAGCAAAGCTAGTTAAACCGTTTCAAAATAAAATTATTTTTATGACTCTCTCAGGAGACAGATTAATGATAATTTTATCCTCTCCATCTGGAGTAGGAAAAACTACTATTACCAAAAAACTTCAACAAAAGTATCAAAATTTAAAAATTTCAATTTCTCACACTACAAGATCTCCAAGATCTAACGAAATTGATGGAATAGATTATAATTTTATAACAAAAAAAAAATTTGAAGAACTAATCAATAAAAGAAAATTTTACGAATATGCTAAAATTTTTGAAAATTATTATGGAACACTTAAACAAAAAGTCGATGAATTATCTAAAGACTATGATATTTTATTTGATATAGATTGGCAAGGCACAAAACAGCTCTCAAAATTTAAAAATCTAAAATTAATTAAAATCTTTTTAATAACAAATAGCAAAGATGAACTAAAAAAACGTCTTTTAAAAAGAGATCAAAATACAAAAAATGAAGTTGAAAAAAGATTTAATTCTTTTGATGAAGACGTAAAACACTGGAAAGATTACGACTATATTCTAATTAACAAAAATCTAGAGTCCTGCTTTAAACAAGTTGAGCAAATTTTATTTAATCATAAAGAAAAGCATTTTAATTTTTTTCAAACTGTTCAGTAATTTTATAAATCAAGTCAGGGTTTATGTTTTCTGCACGTAAATTTAATTTTAGCTCAGGAATATTTTTTAAATTATGTTGACTCAAGATTTTTCTAATACTTTTATTTATCATTTTTCTTCTACTTGAAAAAAGAATATTTGTTACTTTTTCAAGATTAGATATATCTTTAATCTTATAATAATCATTTTTAAAAGTTTTAAAATGAATTACCATTGATGTTACTTTAGGTTTTGGAAAAAAACAATTTGAAGATACAAGAAAATTTTTTTTAACAATTAAGTTTAACTTCGTAATTATTGATAATCTGCCATAGTTTTTTGATGGAAACTTACATAATATCTTCTCACCTAATTCTTTTTGAAACATGAATATTATATCATCAAATAAAATATGAATTTTTTTTTGTTTAATTATCTTTATAAGTATTTGAGAAGATATATTGTAAGGTAAATTACCTATTACAATTAATTTTTTTTTTTTTAATTTTTTTAACTCAAATTTAAGGATATCTGCATTAAATATTTTTATCTCTTTTTTTTTAAAATATTTTTTTTTTAGATTTTCAGTGAGTAAGAAGTCTTTCTCTATTAATGTTAATGATTTTGGTTTTTTATTCAAAATTTCATCTGTTAACGCACCTTTACCTGGCCCTATCTCCAAAATATCTTTATTTTTAAAATCGGTGAGACTTACTATTTTTTTAATTATATTTTTCTCTATTAAAAAATTTTGTCCAAGCGATTTTTTTGGCAAGCTCATGTTTTAATTTTTTGCAAATATTCAATGCATCTAATTAAGCTTGTTGGATTTGATTTTTTTTTTAGTATCTTATCTTTTGCAACTCCGTGATCTGGTGAAACTCTAATGTATTTCAATCCTAAAGTTAAATTTATAGCTTCATATCTATACAATGTTTTAAACGGTGCCAAAACTTGATCATGGTACATTCCTACTATTACATCGTAATTTTTATAATTTTTAATGAATAAAGTATCAGCAACAAGTGGTCCTTCAATTTTTATTTTTAATCTATTTAGTTTTTTAATTGCTGGGATTATTTCTTTTTTCTCTTCAGAGTTTTTTCTAAATTCTGCATTATGAGGATTTAAACCTAATATTGCAATTTTTGGTTTTTTTTTATGAGACTTTAAGAACCATTTATGAATTGTCTTAATTTTATTTAATATTAGATTTTTTTTTATTCTTCTTGAAACTGATTTAATATCGATATGCGTTGTCACAGGTGATACAATTAAACTATCGTTTTTTATCAACATAGTTTCTTTATTTTTGGTCACTAAGCATTTAGAAGCTAAATATTCTGTAACGCCGATACCATTTTTATTGAGTAATCTTTTATCTATAGGACAATTGATAATTCCAGCTATTCTTTTATCTAAAGCTAAATTATGAGCTAGATTTAAAGATTTTATAACAAATCTTGAACAAGATTTAAAAGATACGTTAAATGGATCCTTGTAATTGATATTAATATTTATAATTTTTAAAGCATCAGTTTCTTTGTAATTGTGAATATCTTCAACTAATTCAATTTTAACTTTATAATTTAATTTTTTTAATTGATCATTAATTAAATTAAAATTTGATATTAAAAAAATATTTTGCCTCAATTTTTTGGAAAGTTTTTTCCAACTTTTATATATTATTTCAGAATTAATGCTATTTGGATCGCCACTTATCAAAATAATTTTTTTTTTCATTGATATTCTACAAAATAAAAATTCTTAAGTTTAGATAAGTGACTAACTGAAAACAAATTGAACATTTCATTTCTTTTTTGATTAATTAAATTATTTTTAAATTCAGTTTTGTCGATATCATCTATTTTTGTTTCTCTTTTTGAATTTAATTTTAAAAACAAAATACTATTTGTTTGAATTATGGGTTTACTTACTTGTCCAATCTCAGTGTTGTTTATTACTGTTTTAATTTTATCAGATAATGAATTAATACTGAGCCATCCTAAATTTCCTTTTTGTGATGAAGTGTTTGAAATGCTAAATTTTAAAGCTGTATCATCGAAACCATTATCTTTTATTTCATTTTGTATTTCAGATATTAGTTCATTATTTGATTTGTTTTTATTATGAAAAATTTCAATTTCCGATAGATTTACCTCATAATTCTTAACTTGTGATAAAAAAATTTTTTCAACTTCTTTTTCAATAAAAACTTCATCAATTTCAATTCTTTTAGAATACTTTTTGAAAATAAATTGTTTCCATTTAAGTTCCGTTTCAATTTCTTTAAGGAACAAATTAAAATCAAGATTATAATTAGTTAGTTTGTTTTTTAGGTCTTGTGGTTTATTTCTTGAAACTACGTTTACATAAGAGTCTACTCTTTTTTTATCAATCTTTAAGTCAAAATTCTCTAACTCAATTTCTTTCAATTTTAAATTTATTAAAGAATCTAATGTTTGTTTTTTTAATTTATTTATATTAGTTTGATTAATCTCATTACCTGAAATAATTAAAGTTCTCAAAATTTTGTTTTTTACTTCAAAGTTTGTAATTATTTTTTTATCAACTTTTACGATTATTGAATTATTTAAATTGGCCTGTAACTCATTAGAGTTGAGTGTATTAAAAAATATAAAAAAAATTAAAATAATACAATTTTTCATTAATCAAATTTTGGACTATCTAAATTACCAAAAGGAACTAAAGTTAATTTAAACATCAAAGAGTCTTCTGGTTCAACCTCAGAGTCATTGTAAAATTCTCTTCTATAAACCAATCCTGCTCTTAGACAATCATTAAGATATTCATAACTTAAGTTATAGTATTCAGATGAGTCGGTGATTAAATTCCTTTTTGTACTAAATGATAAAAGACCTTTTTCTTTATTTTTTATATTTAGCTCGGTTTTAAAATAATCTTGGTCACCAATATGTTTATTTTCGCTTAAATAGTTAAAATTTAAATTTAATGTTCCATTATCGTACGTTGCTCCAGTTTCATTATAATTAAATTCATTGTAATTTTGATCTATTGAAAAATTATAATTAATTTCAAAATTATCAGTCAAATGCAAATTGGATGAGCCTACCAAATCAGATAGTTTTTCATTAAGACTGCTCTTATCAGACATTTTTTTATTTTCTTTCTCATTAATGATCTGAGCTAAAGAAAAATCAAATTTTGTTACGTCATTATCTTTATCTTTTACTTTATAATCAAAACCAAAAGTGCTGCTCATACCTGTTTCATAATTATTGATATTATTAATTCTATTCATATTAAAAGCATTTGAAGGTGTAAGTCTTGAGCCTCCAGATTCTTTTCTCATACTTCCTGGAGAAAACCGCATAAGAAATTTTGGTTTTAAGAAATGAATAGTGTCATTTTTGATTTTCTCTAGATTTATTTCAGACAAAAAACCTATGGATCCATAAATTTCACTAGTAGTGTCATTTTTATAAATATCCACATTTTTACTTTCATAGTTTATGTTTTTAATATTAGCTAATATTTTTGTATTAATAACATTATTTAACAAGTTATCATTTGACTCATAATTAAAATCATTAACTAAAAAATTTGTTACTTTATTTGTATCATAGTTATGTGCTCTGTAATTTGTTTGCAATTCTAAACTTCCCAATTCGTCATCAGATAGTAAATTTTTATCAATAGTAAGCTCTGGAAGAATAAATTCATATTTATCATTATAATCACTTTTGATCGTTTCATACACACTTGCACTTAATCCAAAAAATAAATCTTCTCTTTCTTGAGTGAAATTGATAGAGTTTTCTAAAGTTTGAGTGCTGTAGTCGACCAAATTAGAATCAATTTTATAAAGCTTTAAATACTTGTCGTTCGAAACTTCTTGTAGGTTTATTTCTAAAGTGTTTTCGTAATCAGAATTGCTAGTAAAGTTTTTTACAAACTTTCCAAAAAAATGAGATTTTTCTCCACTTCTTTTTGTTGTACTTGTATTTTTATATCCTTCTGTATATCCAAAATCTGCCAAAAAACTTGAGTTTAAAAAAGCCTGATGATACTCACCCAGAAAAAGAGGATTTTCTGAAACATACAATCTATTTGTCAATGTGAAGTTCTTATCTATACCAAGATCAAAAAAATATGGAATAGAAACTCCACTACCTAAATTTTTTGTATCGTATAAAGAGGGAATTAAAAAACCAGATCTTCTATCTACTGTTGGATCTGGGTGAGATAACTTTGGAAAGTAGAATATAGGAAAATCATAAACTTTTACTACTGCATTTTCATAAAAAATTGTCTTTTTTGCATTATCATGAGTCATTTTTTTTGATTGAATAGTCCATGGTGGACAATCATCATTTTCCCTAAATTTACATAATGTAAAGATGCTTTTATCAAACGTACTTCTTTGAGTGTTAATATTTACAGAATTAGAAAACACTCTTGGATTATTTTTTTCATGCAGCTTAAAATTGTCATTATTTAAAAAAACTTTTGAGTCTGTTCCTAATATTTCTTTTTTTTTCGTATCAATATATACTTGTGAAAACTTATAAGTATTATTTTTATTATCTTGGATTTTTATTAAGCCTATGGATTTAAATAAATTATCATTTATTAAATATTCAAAATTTTCAAGAAAAATTTTATTTTCATCCTGATCTTGTAAAATAGATTTTTGATCCGACTTAATAAATTTTTTCTTATTATCAAAAAATAAATCTTCCCCTGTTAAAAGATATTTTTCTTGAGTTTTAATTACAGTCCGACCTTTAGTATAAATAATTTCTTCGTTTTCTAAATACTCTGCATAATCAGCATTA
>ATTF01000024.1 GCA_000419545.1 Candidatus Pelagibacter ubique HIMB058 | reverse complement strand
TTTTTTTTTGCAGCTTCAAAATTGTTTACATAACCAGGTAAATGTTTAGCTGAACAAACTTTAGTGAATGCACCTGGAACTCCTATTAGAATAGCTTTTTCTTTAGCTAATAGATCCGTGCTTTTGATTTTTTTAACAGCACCGCCCTCATCTAAATAAAAAAAATCAGTTGATGGTATTTTTTCGCCTACTTTAATTCTCATTTTATTTTTGTATGAATGTATTCTTTAATTTTAGAAATATTATTTTCAATTATATCAAATTTTTCATCTTTATCTAAATATTTTTTTATTTGAACTGGTGGTTCGATATTTTCTCCTGTTGCCTTTTTCATTGTCTCGAAGAACTTGTAGGGGTGTGCTGTGCCTAAAGCCACAACTTCATTAATCTCTTCTACCTTGTTTATTGCTCCAAATGCTGTGGCTGTGTGGGGATCTATTAAAAATTTATTTTTCTCATAAACATCTTTAATAATAGATAAAGTTTCTTCATCACTAACTTTAACTGCTTCAAAATCTTTTTTTATTTCTTCTAATTCATTTATTTCTAGTTTGAAAAGTCCTTTATCTTTTAAATTTTTCATTAATAGATCAACTTTTTGATCATTTTCATTAAGTGCATAAAATAATAATCTCTCAAAATTGCTAGAGACTTGAATATCCATACTTGGAGATAATGATGGTGTAACCTTATCAGGTTTATATTCTCCAGTATTAATTACTCTTTGTAAAATATCATTCTCATTTGTTGCCACTATCAGTTTGTTGATAGGGAGACCCATTTTTTTAGCTATATACCCAGCATAAATATCTCCAAAATTTCCAGTGGGAACTGAAAAACTTAATTCATCTTTTTTTAATTGAAAGAAAGTGAAAAAATAATAAACAATTTGACAAATAATTCTTGCCCAATTTATTGAGTTTACTCCAGACATATTTATTTTTTCTCTAAAATCATCGTCATTAAATAAATTTTTAACAATCTTTTGACAATCATCAAACGTGCCTTCAACTGCTAAATTATAAATATTACTCTCACCAATCGTAGTCATTATTTTCCTTTGAACTTTTGAAATTTTATTATGAGGATGCAAAACAAACAGATTGATATTCTCTCTATTATTTAACGATGCAATAGCAGCTGATCCCGTGTCTCCAGATGTTGCAACTAAAATGTTAACGGGCTTTTCCTTCGCTACTTTTAAATGATCGTACATATTGCCAATAACTTGCATTGCTATATCTTTAAAAGCTAATGTTGGTCCATAATAAAGCTCAAGAAGATTTATGTTTCCTATTTTTTTAACATCTACCACATTTTTTTTTTCAAAATTTTTATAAGCTTTATCAATTAGAGATTTAAGTTCTTGTTTTGAAATATCTCCTGAGCAAAAATTGTAAATAATTTCAGTTGCAAGTTCTGAATATGAAAGTTTGCTTAAATTATTTAATTCAGATTTATTATATCTCTTTATTTCTGAGGGTAGAAATAATCCACCTCCAGGAGCTAATCCTCTTAAGAAAATCTCTTTAAACTTAAAACTTTGTGATTTATCTCTAGTGCTAAAATAATTCATTTTTTTCTTCTAAAGTACAAATAATAAAATAAAATTGATATTGCTATAGAATACCAGGTTATAGCGTATTTAAGGTGATTGTTTGGCACATCTATTGAAACTTTTTTTGGTGCTGGAACTTTATTTTTAGGTTTCTCCAGGAAAATCATATAATTTGGAAATTGTTTTCCTGTTAACTCCTTCAAATCATTAGTCTCAAGAGAAAACCAAATATTGTTTTTTAAATCATTTTTTGGCTTAAAAATATTAGCTTTGTAAATCTCCCTTAAAAGACCGGTAATTTTCACTTTATTTTCTTTAAAATTTATTGCTGAATTTCCTTTTAAATTTTTATTTATCCAGCCTCGATTTACTAAAACATTTTCATTTTTTAAAGTGATGTAAGGAGTAATTACATCATACCCGGGCTTTCCACTTTCGTTTAAACTATATAAATATATTTGATCTTCAAAATTAAATCTTCCATCGGAAATAACTCTTTGATAATTTTTTTTAAGTGTATTTGAATATTTTATAGGAGTTGAGTCTAAACCGAATGTTATCTCGCTTATTAACTCTGTTTTCCATTGCAAACGGTAAAGTTGCCAAGTGCCAAGAGCACAAAACAAAGTTATAAATGATATAACGAATAATTGAAAAAGAGATGATCTTTTCAATTTTTATTAGCTTCCCCAGATGTAAATTGCTGCGAAAAGGAACAACCATACTACATCAACGAAATGCCAGTACCACGCTGCTGCTTCGAATCCAAAGTGATGAGTTGGTGTTGAATGACCTTTCATTGATCTGAATAAACATACTGCTAAAAATATTGTTCCTATAATTACATGAAAGCCATGGAAACCTGTAGCCATATAAAAAGTTGAACCGTAAATTCCACCATCTAAAGTAAATGTTGCATGGTGGTATTCGTAGGCTTGGAAACACGAAAATATAAAACCAAGGAACACCGTTGCTATTAGACCATTAACTAACCCTTTTCTATCATTCTCTAACATTGCATGATGAGCCCACGTAACTGTTGTCCCTGATAGCAATAAAATTAATGTATTAATTAATGGAATATCCCAAGGATCAAAAGTTTTAATATCAGGTGGCGGCCAAGTGCCTCCTATTGTTTCTGTTGGAAATAAACTTGCATTAAAATAAGCCCAAAACCAAGCTACAAAAAACATCACTTCTGATGCAATAAATAATGTCATTCCATATCGGTGACCTATTTGTACAATTGGGGTGTGATGACCTTGATGTTCAGCTTCTTCTATAACATCTCTCCACCACATAAACGCTCCATAAATAACAAGAGCTAATCCGACTAATAACAACCAAAGAGCTTTAGAATGAAAATAATAAACTGCACCAAAAGCTAAAACTAAAGTTGCAAAAGAAACATATATTGGCCAAGGACTTGGATCTACTAAATGAAAATCGTGTTTTTTCTTCTCAGCTGACATAACTAAATTTTTCCTTTTTCATAATATTCTGAGCCAAAAAACGTAAATGAAAGAGTAACATCAGAAATATTCTTAGTTTTATTATCATCAACTACTTTTGGATCCAAGAAAAATGTTAGTACGAATTCTTGTTTTTCATTTGGTTTTAAGGTTTGTTTTTCAAAACAAAAACAGCCTATCTTATTAACATATTTTCCAAATGTTGAAGGGGAAACATTAAAAGATGCTGTTCCAGAAGAAGTTTTATCTCCAGGATTTTCTATATTAAACTTTACAGTATGAACCTCACCAGGTTTTAAATCTATGGTATTTTTTTCAGGATAAAATCTCCAGTCTGAGGTGTTGTGAATATTAGTGTCGAACCTCATGCTATAATTTTGATCAACAATAATTTTAGGTATTTCTTTATTTGATGCATCCTGAGATGTTCCGCCAAAACCAGTTACTCTACAAAACAGGTCGTATAAAGGAACGGATGCAAAAGAAAGAGCTAACATTAAAAAAAATATTGAAACTAAAGCTAATGGAGTAAGTTTCTTTTTATCAGTCATAATTAAATTTCTCTATTGTAAATACCAATATTATAAAATGTAAGTGCAAATAGAAAAATCATAAAAAGCACCAAAACAATCGCAGTAATTATATTTTTCTTTTTTTTATTCATAATTAAAAACTTTTTGCATTATCAATTAACAAAATTAAATAAATTAAAAATAGATAAAAAATTGAATAAAGGAATACTTTTCTTGCAATCTTATTAGATTGTTTTTTTACTTTCTCTTTAAAAAGGCTAAAGCACAAATAGTTGTAATATAATGTCATTAACAAAGTCGCTGATAAATAAAACAAGCTTGCAAAATTAAAAATAAAAGGTGCTACAACTATCGGCAACATCAATAAAGAATAAATTAAAATATTTATTTTTGTTGTTTTTTCTCCTGCGATTACAGGCAACATAGGAATTTTTGCTTTCTTATAATCGTCTGATTTATATAAACTCAAAGCCCAAAAATGTGATGGGGTCCAAATAAATATTATTAAAAAAAGTATTATTGGCTCGATAGATATTGAACCAGTAGCAATTGTCCAACCAATTACTGGTGGTAACGCGCCTGCTGCACCTCCAATAACAATATTTTGAGAAGTTTTTCTTTTAAGCCAAATTGTATAAATAAAAAAATAAAATGCGATTGTCGATGCTAACAAGATCGCTGATATTAAATTAGCTGAATAGTAAAGCATTGTTATTGAAACAAATGATAAAGCTATCCCAAAATATAGTGCCTGGTTTTTTTTAATCTTTCCAGTTGGAATTGGTCTAAGACAAGTTCTGCTCATCAAAGCATCAAGATCTGACTCATACCACATATTTAAAACTCCAGCAGCTCCCGAACCGATTGCTACGGCTAATAGAGAGATGACTGAAGATTTAAAATCAACTTGATATGGAGCGATTAATAATCCAACCATACAAGTAAATAAAACAAGAGACATTACTCTTGGTTTCATTAAATTAAAAAATGAATTTAAATCTAAAGCTAAACTTTGCTTCGAGCTTTTAGTCTTTAAAAATGTTTGGCTCAATTTATTTTACTTTAGGCAGTTCTTCAAAAGTATGAAACGGTGGCGGTGAAGACACAGTCCATTCCAATGTAGTTGCTCCCTCTCCCCATGGATTTTGTTGTGCTTTTCTTTTTTTTGCAAATGCATAAAGAAGATTTATTAAAAATACAGCTAAACCAACAACTGAAATATAAGAACCAATAGACGAAATATAATTCCATCCAGCAAAAGCATCTGGATAATCAACGTATCTTCTTGGCATTCCCGCTAATCCTAAAAAGTGTTGTGGGAAGAAAATTAAATTTACTCCAATAAATGTTAACCAAAAATGAAGTTTACCTAAAAATTCTGAGTACTCGTATCCACTCATTTTACTAAACCAATAATAAAAGCCTGCAAATATTGCGAAAACTGCACCTAAAGATAATACATAATGGAAGTGCGCTACTACATAATAAGTATCGTGAAGAGCTGTATCAACACCTGCGTTTGCTAAAACAACACCAGTAACACCGCCTAATGTAAATAAAAATATAAAACCTATTGCCCACAACATAGGAGTTTTAAAACTAATTGATCCACCCCACATTGTTGCGATCCAAGAAAATATCTTAATTCCTGTAGGAACCGCGATTATCATCGTTGCTGCTAAGAAATAAGCTTTTGTATCTGTGTCCAAACCAACAGTGTACATGTGGTGAGCCCAAACTACGAAACCAACCACTCCAATAGCAACCATCGCATATGCCATTCCTAAATAACCAAACACTGGTTTTTTAGAAAATGTAGATACAATATGACTAATCATTCCAAATCCTGGAAGGATTAAAATGTAAACCTCTGGGTGGCCAAAGAACCAAAATAAATGTTGGAATAAAACTGGATCTCCGCCTGTTTGTGCCTCAAAAAATGCTGTACCAAAGTTTCTGTCTGTTAAAAGCATCGTAATCGCTCCAGCTAAAACTGGCAGTGATAATAAAAGTAAAAACGCTGTTACTAATATAGACCAAGAGAATAATGGCATCTTATGTAATGTCATACCAGGAGTTCTCATGTTTAAAATTGTAGTTATAAAATTAATAGCTCCTAAAATTGATGAAGCCCCTGCAACGTGTAAACTTAAAATTGCTAAATCCATGGCAGGTCCTGGTTGACCAGTCTTAGAAGATAAAGGCGGATAAATTGTCCAACCGCCTCCAACGCCTTGAGCGCCTGGAGGGCCATCCACAAAAATAGATGCAAGTAATAAAATTAAAGCAACTGGCAATAACCAGAATGAAATATTATTCATTCTAGGAAAAGCCATATCTGGAGCACCGATCATAATCGGCACAAACCAATTTCCAAATCCTCCGATCATTGCAGGCATAACCATGAAAAAAATCATGATCAGTCCATGTCCTGTAACTAAAACATTATATAAGTGATGGTCACCACCTAGAATTCCGTCACCTGGATGCATTAATTCCATTCTCATTAAAACAGAAAATGCTGTTCCAATTAGTCCAGCAATAATTGCAAAGATAAGATACATCGTTCCGATATCTTTATGATTAGTGGAATAAGCCCATCTCTTCCAACCAGTTGGATTGTGATGATGGTCGTGTGTATCTGTAATTGCTGACATTATTTTATCTCCTTAATCTTTTTAGCTACTTTAATATTGTTTGAAATTTCTTCTTTTGCAAATTCAACTTTTGCTTTCTCTAACCACTGATTATAATCTTCTTCAGAAACTACATTTACAGTGATTGGCATAAACGCATGTTTTATTCCGCAAAGTTCTGAACATTGACCATAAAAAGTTCCTGTTCTATCTGCTTTAAACCATGTTTCATTTATTCTACCTGGAACAGCATCTCTTTTAACTCCAAAAGATGGTAAAGCCCAAGCATGTAAAACATCATTAGCTGTTATCATAACTTTAACTACTTTATTAACCGGTACAACAACTTCATTATCAACTGCTAATAATCTTGGTTGTCCTTCTTTGAGATCTTTATCTTCAATCATGTATGAATCGAAGACTATATTTTCATCTGGATATTCGTAACCCCAATACCATTGATAACCAATTGCTTTTATTGTTACATCAGCTTTAGGTATCTCATCTTGTGAATATAAAACTTTGAATGATGGCACTGCCATTACAATTAAAATTAAACAAGGCACTAAAGTCCAAATAACCTCTATTGTAGTATTGTGGCTTGTTGTTGAAGCAACTGGATTTTTAGACGCTCTAAATCTAATGCATGCGTATGCTAATAAAAAAAGAACAAATACAGTTATTGCAGTGATAATCGGCAATAACATATAGTCATGGAACCAAACTATATCGCTCATTGATTTAGAAGCTGATTTTTGAAAGCCAAGTTGCCAATCCACAGGTTCATTGGCTATTACTGAGCTAGGCAATATGAAGAGTAAACTGTATACGAAGTTTTTAAACATGAGTTTTTATACAACTTTTAAATAATTTCACAATTTCAATTAATGCGACAATTAATGAATGTTATTGATAAAATTCACTAATGAAATAGCGCTTATTACAGCAGTTTCGGACCTTAAAATGTTTTTTGAAAGCGTAAAGGGTGTGATGTTAGAAGTTTGAAGGATCAACTCCCTTTCTGAGGGTGAAAAATCACCTTCTGGACCAATAAGCACAGAGAAAGATTTAACCTCACTAGATGTTTCTTTTTTTAAATTATCTTTAGAATTTACATCAGCAAATAATAACTTTGATGAACTAGCAAGATTATTTAAAAAATCTTTAAGTTTTATTACTTCAGAAATCTCTGGAGGACTTAATTGATTAGATTGCTCAGTTGCTTCAACAACAATTTTTTTTGCTCTTTCATAATTTAATTCTTTGACTTCTGTTCTTTCTGAAATAATTGGAGTTATTTTGCTAACACCCAACTCTGTAGCTTTTTGTAAAATAGTTTCCATTGGATTTTTTTTTACTAAACAAATTGCTAATTCAATATTCAATGAGCTACCAGGTTCTTTTACTTTGTTTAAAAATTTCACTTCTACCCTGTCTTTATCTAAAAAGACTATCTCACTATTCCATTCACCATTTTTATTAAAAAAATTTAAATTAGAACCTCTCTTTAATCTCATTACGTTCACTACATAGTGAGCATGTTCTTTCGAAAGCAAACTTGTAGTGTTATCTGTTATATTTTCTGGGTAGAATAATCTGATATTACTCATTAATATTAATTTAAGTTATGAAAAATATTAAAGCAATAATTTTTGATGCCTACGGAACTCTTTTTGATGTCAATTCAGCTGCTGAAAAATGTAAAGATAAAATAGGCGATAAGTGGGAAGGATTTGCTAATTACTGGAGAACAACTCAGCTGGAATATACTTGGCTTAGAAGTTTAATGAATAGACATAAAGATTTTTGGCAAGTGACAGAAGAGAGTTTAGATAAATCAATGAAAGCTTTTAATATAAATACTTCAATGAGAAGTGAATTGTTAAACCTTTACAAAGTACTTTCACCTTTTAAAGAAGTTCCTGAAGTTTTAAAAACATTAAAAGAAAAGAATTACAAAATTGGTATTCTGTCAAACGGTACACCTGCCCTTCTCAATGAATTAATAGAAAGCAATAATTTAAAAAATATTTTTGATGACGTTTTTTCAATTGAAGAAGTTGGAATTTATAAACCCAGCTCAAAGGTTTATGACATGCCAATTAAAAAATATAATATACAAAAAAATGAAGTTGCGTTTTTAAGTGCAAATACTTGGGATGTATCAGGCGGTGGAAACTACGGTTACAATTCTATTTGGGTGAATAGAAATAAAAATATTTTTGACAATCTTGATTATAAACCAAGTCATGAAATAAATAATTTGAAACAATTATTAGATATAGTATAAGCTGTAAAAAAATGGAGAATTTAAATGACTAAAGGACAAAGAGCAGGAGAAACACCAATCGGAGTAGATGTTGTTGAAGGAAAATCTTATTACTGGTGCACTTGTGGCAAAAGTTCAAAACAGCCGTTCTGTGATGGATCACATAAAGGTTCAGACTTTGTGCCACTAGCATATAAGGCAGAACAGTCTAAAAAAGTTTTTTTCTGTACTTGCAAGCAAACAAATGATCAGCCAATGTGTGATGGATCACATAATTCAAAATAAAATATGAAAACTATTGAGGTAAAAAAAATTATTAAAGCTTTAAATGCATCTGATGGTGCAGGTGTTAAATTAAAAAGAAGTATTGGTACGCCTGAAGCGGATTATATAGATCCTTTCTTAATGCTTGATGAGTTTGGATCAGAAAATAAAGATGATTATATTGCAGGCTTTCCTCCACATCCGCATAGAGGAATAGAGACAGTTACTTACATGTTAAATGGAGAGTTTGAGCACCAAGATAGTACTGGGGCAAAAGGAATTATGACATCTGGTGATGTACAGTGGATGAAAACAGGCAGAGGAATAATCCACTCTGAAATGCCTGCTATGAAAGAAGGCAAGTTATTAGGTTTTCAGCTTTGGATAAACATGCCAGCAAAATACAAAAAGAACAAACCCGAGTATCTATATATAAAGGGTAATGAACTTGGAACTCATAAAGATAATGACAAAACAGTTAAGGTAATTGCTGGAAAATATGAAAATGCCGAAGGGCCTGAAAAAAATCATAACGTTGAACCAATATATTTTCATGTAGTTTTAAATGAAGGCAAAGAGTTTAGTTGTGATGCTCCTGAAGGACACAACAGTTTTATATATTTGCTTAAAGGTGAGCTAAAAATTGGTGATAAAGATCACGATAAAACTGCTGACTCTAATTTAATTCTTTTAGAAAAAGGTAATAAGCTTACTGTTAAAGCTAATAAAAAATCTGAATTTTTATTTATAGCTGGTAAGCCAATTGGTGAACCAATTGCAAGAGGTGGTCCTTTTGTGATGAATACAAAAGCAGAAATACTTGAAGCTATTCAAGATTACAACAACGGAACGTTTGCTAAATATTAAAAGTTAAAGTACGTTCCCTTTTAAATGCCAAAATCAATAATAATTACAAAAAATGGTGGTCCTGAAGTTTTAGAGCTACAAGATGTAAGTGTAGGTTCTCCTGGTCCAGATGAGATTAAAGTGACTAATCATGCGATTGGTTTAAATTATATTGATACATATCATAGATCTGGTTTGTATCCTGTAAAACTTCCTAGCGGAATTGGTTTGGAGGCAGCAGGAAAAATTGATGAAGTTGGATCTAACGTTACAGAATTCAACAAAGGAGATAACATTGCTTACGCTTCTGTACCTCTAGGAGCTTATGCTCAACAAAGAATAATTCCTGCAAAAATAGCTGTAAAAATTCCAGATGGAATTTCACATACACAAGCTGCAACACTAATGACCAAGGGATTAACAACAAATTATCTTCTTTGTAAAACTTATAAATTAAAAGCAGGCGAAACAGTATTATTTCATGCAGCAGCTGGAGGTGTTGGTCAAATATTTGCTCAGTGGGCTAATAGCATTGGTGCAAAAGTAATTGGAACTGTTGGATCAGATGAAAAAATTAATGTAGCAAAAGAAAATGGATATGCACATGTTATTAATTATTCGAAAGATGATTTTGCAAAAGAAGTGATGAAATTTACAAATAATGAGGGGGTGCCGGCCGTATTTGATGGTGTAGGTAAAAATACTTTTCATAAATCTCTTGAGTGCTTAAAGACACGAGGAATGATGATAAGTTTTGGAAACGCCTCAGGTCCACTTGACCCAGTAAATGTGCCTAAAGATATTCAACCTAAAGGATTGTATTTGACTAGACCTTCGATAGCTCAATACTTTACTAATCAAAAGGAACTTCAAGAAGGAGCTGATGCTGTTTTTGAAAAAGTTAAATTTGGTAAAATTAAAATAAGAATTTCTAAAGAATATAAACTTGCTGATGCCAAGCAAGCTCATGAAGATCTTGAATCTAGAAAATTAACAGGGCCTGCTGTTATAATTCCTTAATGGACACCAAAATTATATCTCCGTGTATTAGTATTTGTAGAACAGATCCTGTTACAGGTTATTGTTATGGTTGCGCCAGAACTAATGATGAAAAAAAACAATGGAAAGATGAAAGTTCAAGTAATGAATGGAAAAAAGAAAATTTAAAAATTATTATTACAAGAATGCAAGGGTGGCAATTGAATACCTTTAGAGAGTCTTACGAGCACAAGAAAAATAAAGGTGTTTCCTTATTTAAAAAAAATCTATTAGAAAATAAAAATTAATAATCTTTTTTCATCGAATCCATATCGCTCAAATGATACTTCAAAGCTTGGTTGGACAATCTTATTTCATGCATAAATAAAAAAATTGAAATAATCATACAGACGCAACAACCTGCAAAAATGAAACGAGCTATTTGTAAGCTGCCTAGATAAAGCATTAATACCGTGGTCATATTAAATAAAAAACCAAATGCAGCAAAGCCCATTGTATATTTTAAATAATTAGTTCTTTTATTTAGCACATGTAGTTGGTTTTCCCATTCTGGGGGAACTTTTTTTTCAAAGGTGTATTGATCATGTATCTGTCTAATCAAAGCGCTTAATGTATGAAACCTATTGCTATACATAGTCATCATCAAAGGTATAGCTGGAAACATTAAAGCCGCTACTGTGTAATCTATATCCATTTCGAATCAAATTGATTATGAAGTTAGTGTTTGATATTTACAAGTAATATCTGATGCATCATTTAAAGATTTTTATTGAATTAACAAGATTAAATAAGCCAATAGGTTTCATGCTGCTGTTCTGGCCTTGTGCTTGGGGTTTAGCTTTAGCGAATTCGATAAATAAAAATCCAATATTGTTTTACCACTACTTAATTTTATTTTTTTTAGGTTCAATACTAATGAGAAGTGCTGGGTGTATTTTTAATGACATAGTAGATAAAGATTATGATAAAAAAGTATTAAGAACAAAAAATAGACCAATAGCTTCAGGAAAAATTTCAGTATATCAATCTTTAGTTTATGTAATAATTCTTTGTCTAGTTGCTTTCTTTATATTGATCCAATTTAACGTATTAACAATAATTCTAGGATTGAGTTCAATGTTTCTGGCTTTTTCATATCCTTTTATGAAACGAATTACTTATTGGCCTCAATTATTTTTAGGAATTACTTTTAATTGGGGGATTATTATGGCGTCTGCAGCTATGAATAATGCTGTTCCCACAGAAATAATTATTCTTTACCTCTCAGCCATATTTTGGACATTGGGGTATGACACCATTTATGGAGCACAAGATATGTCGGAAGATGAAATTATTGGGCTTAAATCTACATCAATAAAATTTAAAAAAAATATGAAATTATTTTTGTCAATAACATACTTTATAACAATATCTCTGGTTTTATTTTTGCTTTATGATCAGTTAGGGCTAAATACAACTACAGCTTTTTTATCAGTTTTTATTTTGAGTTTGATTTATCAAATAATTAATTTTAGAGAGAGAAAAACTAAGAATTATTTACAGTTATTTAAATTTAATAATTTCTCAGGATTATTATTATTTTTGACTATAATTAATACAAATTAATGAAATGCAATTAGAAGAATTAAAAATAATTTTAAAAAGACTATTCAGAGAGTATGTAAGAAAACACCTTAAAAAGATTTTAATAGCATTAATACTCTCAATTATCGTTGCAGGTAGTACTTCTGGAATAGCTTGGTTGTTAGATCCGGCTGTTAAGAAAATATTTATAGAGCAGGATAAAGTATTTGCTTGGTCTATTCCAATATTGATAATTGTTGCTTTTTCAAGCAAAGGGCTCTCACTATATTTTGCTAGAATGAACATTATAAGAGTCGGTGAAGAAGTTGCTGGCGCACTACAAAAAAAATTGGCTAATAATATATTAACTTCTGATATTCAAACTTTGGATAACAGACACTCGGGCAAATATATATCTAATATAATGTACGATACTCACCATGTGCAAAATTTAGTAAGCACAGGTGTTTTAAATTTAATGAAAGATTCTTTTTCTGTTGTAGCGCTAGTATCTTTAATGTTTTATCAAAACTGGAAATTAGCTTTGTTTGCAATTCTAATGATGCCATTAGCAGGTGGTTTAGCAAAATCTTTAGGTAAGAGAATTGGAAAAGCGACGTCAAAAGCTGGAATATCATCTGGAAACTTAGCTTCTTTTTTAACTGAAATTTTTAAAGGTTCTAAGATGATAAGAATTTACCAAAAAGAAAAGGAAGAAGGTGAAAAAGCAAGTCAAGTAATTGATGACTTAGTTGAAAAGAACATAAAAATTGGAAGTGTACTAATTAGAGCTACTCCAATAATGGAAACATTAACAGGGTTTATGATTGCTGGATTTATAGTTTTCTCAGGAAAGCTTATTGCATCAGGAGAATTAGGGGTAAATAATTTTTTTTCTTTTTTAGCAGCTATGATGCTAGCCTATCAACCGATTAGATCTTTAGCTACAATTAACATGGCAGCTTACCAAGGAGCAGCTGCTTTCAAGCGAATAATAGATATTATTGATAAAGAAATAAAGGTAAAGGAGTTATCTAATGCCCCAAAACTAATTATTAAAAATTCTGATATTAGATTTAACAAAGTTGGATTCAAATATGATTCAACTGATGTCAAAGCAATAAAAGATATTAATATAGAGATTAAAGGTAATACAATGGCAGCCTTTGTTGGTCACAGCGGTGCTGGCAAGAGTACGATTATTAATTTGCTGCCAAGATTTTATGATCCTCAAGAAGGTTTTATAGAAATAGATAATCAAAATATACACGATGTTTCTTTAAATTCTTTAAGAAAAAATTTATCCTTAGTAAGCCAGGATATCATTTTATTTGACGATACTATTAAAAATAATATTGCTTACGCTAACGCTAATGCAACTGAAGATGAAATAGTTAAAGCCTGTCAATTTGCGGCTGCTGATGAGTTTATAAAAAAATTGCCTAATGGTTATGAGACTATGATCGGAGAAAATGGCGTTAGATTATCTGGAGGTCAAAAACAGAGAATATCAATTGCTAGAGCAATATTGAAAGAGTCTCCAATTATATTATTAGACGAAGCAACGTCATCATTGGACACGGAATCAGAAGAAATAGTTCAAAATGCAATAAACAATCTAACCAAAAATAAAACTACTTTAGTTATTGCTCATAGACTTTCTACTATTCATAATGCTGATAAGATTTTTGTAATGAATAATGGAAGAACTGTTAGTTCAGGTAGTCATGATTTTTTAATGAAAAATTGTAAGGAATATCAATCTCTTTATAGTAAACAATTAAGATAAATGATTCTTTTATACAGAGTCCTTTCTCATATCTTATATCCTTTTTTACTTATTTTTTTATTTTTTAGAGTCCTAACTAAAAAAGAGGACCCAAAGAGATACAAAGAAAAAATATTTGTAAAACATTTCAATGTCGCTGCAACAAAAAATTCTAAACTGTTATGGTTTCATGCAGCAAGTATTGGTGAATTAAAAAGTATTGCTCCGATCATTAAAGAATTTAATAAAAAAAAAGATGATTACGAATTTTTAATTACTACAGTCACCTTCTCATCTGGTCAACTTGCTAGTGCTATATTTAAAGAATATACCAACATTTATCACAGATATTTACCTTTTGATGTTAATTTTTTAATTAAGAAATTTTTAAATAGTTGGAGACCAGAAAAAATTTTTCTTGTTGACTCTGAAATATGGCCGAACTTAATCTCTCAAGCGAAGAAAAATAAAATTTCGATTTCCCTAATTAATGCTAGAATAACAAAAAAAACCTACAAAAGATGGATTTTATTTTCAAAAACAGCAAAAAATATTTTTGGCTTATTTGATTTATGTTTGTGCGCTAATCAAGAAACAAAACAATTTTTGGAAGTTTTAGGAGCAAAAAATATAAGATATTTTGGAAATATTAAGTTAATTAAAGAAAATGATGAAAAAATATTTAGTGGTAAAAATGATCAAATTCTCTCAACATCACGGCTTTGGGTCGCTGCCAGCACTCATAAAGAAGAGGATTATTTTTGTTTAAATACTCATGCTGATTTAAAAAAGAAATATAATGACTTAATTACAATTATTGCTCCAAGACATATTTTAAGAGTTAATGAAATAAATTCTTTATCTAAAAAATTAAAATTTAAAACACAAATCTTAAATCCTAATGATGAAATTAAAAAAGGTGTAGAAGTCGTAATAATTAACTCATTCGGTTTGTTAAGAAATTATTTCAAATATGCAAAAAGTGTTTTCATGGGAAAATCAATAGTAGAGAGATTAAAAAATGATAGCGGTCAAAATCCAATGGATGCAGCATATTTAAATTGTAAAATTTACCATGGACCATATGTTTCTAATTTCGAAGAAATTTATAAGATACTAAAAATGAACAATATCTCTAAACAAGTAAAGGATTATAATGAATTATGTAAATATTTAATTATTGATTTAGATGAAAATTCAAAAAAAAATATTGATATGTCCAAATCAATTGAGATCATGGGGAAAAATGTATTTTTAGACACGATAAATACAATTGAAAAATTTTTAAATGATAAAAATTACTAAGCCAAAATTTTGGGATTATAAAAGAAGAAGTTTAATTTCAATTTTATTACTTCCCTTATCTTTAGTTACTTTATCAATTATTTTTTTGAGAAAAAAATTAATCAAAAAAAAGAATTTTAAAATTCCAATTATATGTGTTGGAAATATATATATAGGAGGAACTGGAAAAACACCTGCTTCTATAACTATTGCAAAAGAACTCTCTAATATTGGAAAAAAGACTGCAATTTTGAGAAAATATTATTCAAGTCACTCAGATGAACACAATCAAATAAAAAATTATTTTAATAATCTAATAACTTGCAAAAATAGGTCTGTTGGAATTAAAGAAGCAGAAAATAAAGGTTACGAAACAGTTATTCTAGATGATGGATTTCAAGACTACAGTATAGCTAAAAACCTAAGTATAATTTGTTTTCATCAAAATCAATTAATTGGAAATGGATTAATCTTGCCATCTGGGCCATTGAGAGAAAATTTAGATACATTAAAAAATGCTAACATTATCTTAATAAATGGGAAAAAAGATAAAAATTTCGAAGAAGAACTTTTGAAAATAAATCAATATTTAGAAATTTTCTATGCACATTATAAACCAGAAAATATAGATGAATTTAAGGATAATGAGCTTTTAGCTTTAGCAGGTATCGCAAATCCTGAAAATTTTTTTATGATGCTTGAGAAGAATAATTTAAAGGTAAGAGAAAAACTAATCTATCCTGATCATTATAAGTTTAGTAAAGTTGAAGTTCAAAAAATTATTAATAAAGCACACAAAAAAAAATTGAAACTTATTATGACTGAAAAAGATTTTTTCAAATTAAAAGAGTTTAATTTACCTCAAATTAATTATTTAAAAGTTTCTTATCAAATTTTAAACAAAACAAGCTTAATAAATAAAATAAAAAAAATTTATGATAAAGTTTATTAAATATTTTATTCAATCTACCCTCATTTATTTTTTTTTCATAATTGGAAAAATTTTGGGCATTAAATTAAGTAGAAAAATTTTTTCATTAGTATTTTCAAAGTTCGGTCCATTTTTTAGATCAAATGAAATTGTAAAAAAAAATTTAGAAATTTTTTCCTCTAATATCTCAGATGAAGAAAAAAATAGAATTATAAAAAAAA
>ATTF01000023.1 GCA_000419545.1 Candidatus Pelagibacter ubique HIMB058 | reverse complement strand
AAAATTATATTTTGGGATATTTTTCCAAATAATTAAGAAAGTCTCAGCTCCCTCTATTAATTTTCCATTTTTAATTACATGCATTCTTCTTAAGAGTTCTTTAAAGGATTTAGAAGAGATATTTTGGGCCTCTACATTTGTACTAACATCAATCCACTCTAACTCTTCATTACAATGTTTTTTATAATGATTTATTTCAGCTCTACAAATATTACATGAATTATTAAAAAGAATTTTAATTGTCATAAACTATTTTTGTAAGTTAAAATTTTCCTTCCAAATTTTTAAAGCACTTTCCCAAGATGGTATTTCCTCAGCCTCAAATCCGTATGTTGAGCCAGAACCAATTGAACTAAATTGTTTCATAGCTCTAGAATGATACTTATCATGAATATAATTCATCATATCATCTCTTGTTTTCCATGCTGTTAAAGTATGTTGATACTCTCCAACTTTTTTTGCTTCAGCAAATAAATTCCCCTTTGCTTTTTTTGCAGATGCAAAAGCAGGAATTGTAAAAAACCAAAATCTTAAAGTTTTTGCTAATCCTTTATATTTAAGTCCAGTTATCGAAATGTACATTAATTAGTATTTTCCTTAATAAAATTATTCGCTGCTTTAAAAATTCTGATCTTTCTTTCTTTGTTCATTTTTTCAGATACTCTTACCATCATTGCTAAACGAGGATTTTTTAAAAAAAATTTTTTATGTCTATCAATGAATCTCCAGTAAAGTCCATCCATTACATCACACCAAGGACCTTTTTTAAAATGCATCATTTTTAAAAAATAACTTGAACCACAAATATAAGGTTTGGTTGCAAAAATTCCTCCATCACTAAATAATCCCATACCATAAACATTAGGCGACATAACCCAGTCTGAAGAGTCAACAAACATTTCCATAAACCATTTATAAACTTGTTTTGGATTTATCTCACATAGGTTCATAATATTTGCGAGTATCATTAATCTTTCAATATGGTGAGACCAACCATATTTACTAGCATTATTAATTGCGTGATCAAGTGGATCTAATCCGGTGGATCCATCGTACCAAGATTTTTTCATTTTTCTTTTATGATTAAAAAAATTTGTGTTTTCTAACCTTTCATCATAATTTTGATAAATTCCTCGCATGAATTCTCTCCAACCAATGATTTGCCTTATGTAACCCTCCAATGAATTTAAAGGCACTTTACTTTCAATTTTTTTTAATTTTTCAATAATTTCCTCTGGTGTAATTAAACCTAAGTTTATAAGCGGACTAAGAGCACTATGAAATACGGTGTTAGATTTATCAGTAACAGCATCTTCATAATCTCCAAATAATTTTATTCTTTCTTTAAGAAATTCATCTAACCACTTATTTGCATCTTTCCGAGTAGTAGGAAACCAAAAATCATCTATTTCACCAGGATGATTTTTGAATTTAGAATCTATTATTTTTTTAAGATTAACTGTTTCTTTTGTTTCTTTTATTTTTGAAATTTCTGGTATTTTAATATCTTTAGGAAGTTTTTTTCTATTATCTTCATCAAAACTCCATTTATTTCCTTTTGGAGTTCCATTTTTATTCATTAATAAATTCATTTTTGCTCGTACTATTTTGTAAAAATTTGCCATGAAAGGTCTTTTGTTTTTAGCGAGATAGTTTTTAAATTCTGCTCTATCCATTAAAAACATGGGAGATTTAATTTGATTAATTCTAAGTGAATTTTTTTTAGCTAAATTTAGTATCTTTTTTTCAAAGAATTTATCCTCAATTTCATAAAAACTTAATTCTTTTACTTTTTTTTCTTTAATAATTTTCTCTAACTTTTTTTCATAAGCTAAGTTAAAATCATTATTAATATCTTTGTATATTATTTTAAAATTTTTTGATTTTATTTCTTCTTTGAAAGACCTCATTGAAGACAAAAACAATATTATTTTATGCTTATGATGTTTTTCAAAGGTACAAAGACCGTAATCCTCTGCCATAAAAAAAGTGTGATCTTTATAATCAGCAAAATATTTTGGTGAAAATAATTGATTTCCTAATACTATAAAAAGCTTCATCTTTCTTAAATTACACTTTTTATTAAAGTATTACACGCGTCATTATTTGCGTTTATTTAGCTCATAATAATGGTAACTTTAATTATGAAAAAAATTATTTTAGGCGCCACAGGCTCAATCGGTTCATCGTTAGCTAAAAAATTAGTAGATGCAGGGGATGAAATACATCTAGTTGGAAGAGACGAGAGCAGCGTTTCATCTCTGGCAGGTGATTTAGGTGCATCTTTTACAGTTTGCGATGTATTAGAAGAAAATTTTTCGGAAAAAATTCTAAGGGATATTGGTGAGGAACCTGTTAGTGGATTAGCTTATTGTGTAGGTTCAATCGACCTTAAACCCTTAAAGTTAACTAAAAAAAGTGATTTTTTAAAAGCGTTTAATTTAAATTTAGTTTCTGCAGCAGAAGTAATTAAAACTTTCGGAGATAATTTAAAACAAAACAAAGGATCAGTTGTTCTATTTTCTACTGTAGCTGTAAAACAGGGCTTTCCAAATCACGCCATTGTTTCATCTGCTAAAGGAGCGATCGAAGGTTTAACAATTGCATTAGCAGCTGAGTTCGCACCAAATATTAGAGTTAATTGTATCGCGCCAAGTTTAACAAATTCAAAAATGTCTAGTAATTTATTAAAGAATGAAAAAATTGCTGAGGGAATTGCAAAAATGCATCCTCTAAAAAGATTAGGCGAGGGAGCAGATTCTTCTTCATTAGCAAGATTTCTTTTAAGTGATGAAAGTTCTTGGATTACAGGACAAATATTTGGTGTTGATGGAGGTAGATCATCTGTCGCATAACAAAAATCTCAAAAAGTAATAAATAACATATATGATTTTTAGAATAATCTTAGTATTTTTAATTTTATCGTTAGGATCTGCTTTTGCTGCAGGAGGTGGTGGTGGAAGCGATGATACTTCCTCTGACGCATTATACAAATCTTCAGTCAGTTTAATTAAGAGAGCAGGAAAATTAGAAAAAAAAGATAATAAAGCTAAAGCTGAAAAATTATACTCTCAGGCTTTTAAAAAATTGAGTGAAGCTTTAAAAAAAGATAAAAAAAATCCAGACATTTTGAATTATATGGGTTTTACTTCAAGAAAGATTGGTAATTTTTCTGAAGCTGAAGATTATTATTTAAGAGGATTAGCTATTGATCCAAAACATAATGGTATAAATGAATATTTAGGCGAACTTTATGTTCAAACAGATAGGATAGATAAAGCCAAAGAAAGACTTGAAGTTCTTAAAAACTGTAATTGTGAAGAATATGGTGAGCTAGAGCTAATTATTAAGACAAGAGGCTCTAAAGTCTACTAAGATAAATCAACTGCAAATTTTTTTAATTTTTCAATAGGAATTAACTCTAAAGTTTTAATATTTGTTTTTTTTAAAAAAATTGAACACGCCGCATCTTCCTCAATAGATCTTGCAAACCAAGTTGCACAAACACACCAGCAGTCGCCATCTTTTAATCCAGGAAATCCAAACTCCGGATGAGGTGTGATTAAATCATTTCCTACTTTTTTGGACCACAATAAAAATTTATCTGTTACCTTAGCACAGACAGTATGAACACCCCTGTCATTTTTATCAGTATTACAACATCCATCTCTAAACCAACCAGTAAGCGGATCATTAGAGCAAGGCTCTAGGGGTTCTCCAAAAACATTTTTTTGAACTTCATTACTCATTTGGAAAATACATTGGCAATTTTTTGATCGATTTCTAAATTAAAAGAAAACGATCTTCTTTCGCCATTAGAATTAAATGGATAGGCAGTGTGCATTAAATAATGTGGAAATAATATAACATCACCAGTTTTAGGTTGGTGGTTATGTATGCTTTCACTTAAAAGCATTTTATTGCCACTTATAAAATCAATTGAACCATCTGTTTTGATTAATTTTTTAGATGAAGATTTAAATGAAGGAACTTTTAAATAACCAACACCTGAGATATGGCCGTCATGAAAATGTATTGGGTTATATTCGTTATTAAATTGTCTTACTACCCAAAAATTTTTTATATTAACTTTTGATGTATTTTTGCCAGTAGTTTTTTTTATATAATTTTTTACTTCTCTAGTAATAACTTTCTCTAAATTTTTTTGAACAAAAGCTTTAGGAAGTTGAAATTCTTGCTTTACTTGCCCTACAAGTTTTTTTGAATAATCTAATTTTTTAATTAACTTTTTTTTAGATAAAATTTTATCGACCTCAGCATTAATTTTCTTTATTAAAAATTGAGGCAGCTTTAGTTTTGCTATTTTAGGACCAAAAGGGCTTAAAATTTTCATTATAATTTTGTTGGATTTGGTTGTCCTTTATAAACTTTTTCAGGATCAAATTTTTTCTCTTTTTCTTTAAATTCTAATTCTATTGCGTCAGTCTTTTTAATACTACCTAAAGGTATAGATCTATAAAAGCATGATTTATATCCTACATGACAGCTTGCGCCATTTCCTATATCTACTGACATCCAAAGAGCATCCTGATCATCATCAATTCTTAATTCAATTACTTTCTGAACAAACCCACTGGTTTTACCTTTTTGCCATAAAGCTTTTCTTGACCTACTCCAATAGTGAGCTTCTTTTGTTTCTATAGTTTTTTTTAAAGCTTCCTGGTTCATGTAACCGTGCATTAAAAGTTCGCCAGTTGAACTATCTGTAGTAGTTACAGGAATTAAACCTTCGGCATCGAACTTAGGAGAAAGAAATTTTCCTTCTTCTACTTCAAAAACGTTTTCTCTCTTTTTAAACATGAGCGTAAAATAGTGAAAAAATGACAAAATAGCAATTTGCATTAGCTAAATATGTCCTGTAAAAACACTAAAATATGAAATTAGTTAAAGATACTGAAAAAGATCTTATAAAAAAACCTGAAGTTACAGATAAGCAGGCTGAAGAAGCTTTTAAAACAATTTTAAAATGGATTGGCGAAGATCCAAATCGAGAAGGACTGCTAGAAACTCCTAAAAGAGTAGTTAAAGCATTTAAAGAATATTTTAAAGGATACCATCAAAATGCTGAGCAAGACCTTACCAAAACTTTTGGTGACGTTGAAGGTTACGATGATATGGTTGTAGAAAAGAATATTACTTTAGAGAGTCATTGTGAACATCATATGGCTCCGATAATTGGTGTAACTCATGTAGCTTACATTCCGAACCAAAAAGTTGTTGGACTAAGCAAATTAGCAAGAACAGTAGAAATTTTTTCAAAAAGATTACAAACTCAAGAAAGACTAACAATGCAAATTGCATCAACTCTTATGAAAGCTTTAGATGCAAAAGGTGTAGCAGTAACAATTGATGCAGCGCATCAATGTATGACTATGAGAGGAATTAAAAAAGAAAGAGCAACAACAGTCACAAATTATTTTTTAGGCTCCTTTAAGGAGGATCTTAGTATTCAAAATAGATATTTAAGATATATAGCAAAATAGATGGCAAATAAATTTAAAGCCGTAGTAATAGACAATCAAAACGAAAAATTTACAAGAAACATTAAAGAAATTGATACTAGTCATTTAAAAGATGGAAATGTATTAGTTAAAGTTGATTACTCAAGTTTAAATTACAAAGATGCTTTAATTTTAAATGATGGTGGAAAAATTGTAAGGAAATTTCCGTTTGTTCCAGGAATTGATTTTACAGGCTCTGTAGTGGAGAGTGATGACGGAAAGTTTCAGAAAGATGACAAAGTAATCTTAACTGGTTTTAGAGTGGGTGAAGCTTACTTTGGAGGTTTTTCACAATACGCTAAAGTAGATTCAAAATTTTTAATTAAGATGCCTAAAGACTTAGATAGCAAAAAAGCTATGATGTTAGGTACAGCGGGTTTCACAGCATTACTTTGTTCATTCGCAGTAAAAGCTAAAGAAGAACTACTGTTGGGTGAAAAAATTAAAGATGTTTTAGTTACTGGTGCAACCGGAGGAGTAGGTAGTATTGCTGTAATGATATTATCAAAAATGGGATACGATGTACATGCTGTAACAGGAAAAAAAGATAAGAACGATTATTTAAAAGATCTTGGGGCAAAAAATATAATTGATAGAAAAGAGTTTGATGGAGAAAGTAAATTACTTGAAAAAGGTGTTTGGGATGGCGTAGTCGACACTGTAGGTGGTTCAGCATTAACAAAAATTTTTGCACAAACAAAACCTGGTGGAATAGTTGCCGCTTGCGGTAATGCAGGAGGAATTAAAATTAATACCAATGTAATGCCATTTATTATTAGAGGAGTTAAACTTTGGGGGATCGATTCGTCTGGATCTTCAATAAAAAGAAGAGAATTTGTTTGGGGGGAAGCTGCGAAACTTATAGATTTTTCAAAAGTACAATCTTTTACAAAAGAGCTCTCATTTACTGACCTTCTAGATACTTATCCAAAACTTTTAAAAGGTGAATTTTTTGGAAGAGCGATAGTAAATCCTAATAAATAAATTATAATTAAGCTTAATGGATTGGGATAAATTAAAAATTTTTCACACTGTAGCTGAAGCATCTAGCTTTACGAAAGCTTCCACAATCTTAAATCTAAGTCAGTCTGCTATTAGTCGCCAAATTCAAGCATTAGAGAGCGATTTAAAAGTTCAATTATTTGAAAGACATGCAAGAGGATTAGTGCTCACAGATAACGGCGATTATCTATTTAAATCTGCTCATGAAATTATCAGTAAATTAAAAGATGTTGAAACTAATTTAAGCGGTCATAAGGACAAATTAAATGGAAAACTTATTGTAACAACAGTTGTAAGTTTTGGAACTACCTGGCTTACACCTCGAATAAAAGAATTTATGGACCTTCATCCTGAAATTGAAATAGAATTAATTTTTGATGATAAAGAACTTGATTTAAGTACTCGTCAAGCTGATGTTGCGATTAGAATGAGAAGACCTAAACAGTTAAACTTAATACAGAAAAAGTTCGTAGATTTTAATTATCATATTTATGGTTCTAATGAGTATCTGGAAAAAAATGGTTATCCAAAAACTTTGAAAGATTTAGATAAACATAAATTTATTACTTACGGAAGAGGAGCTCCGTCACCAGTTTACAATCCTGATTGGGTATTGAAAATTGGAACTAAAGAAGGAAAAAAAAGAAAATCTATGATGAAAGTAAATAGCGTTTATGGATTATTATTAGCAGTTCAAAGTGGAGTTGGTTTAGCCGCTTTACCAGATTATATTGCTCATGGAGTGAGTAATATTACAAAAGTTTTACCAGATGAACCAGGTAAGCCAACGGAAACTCATTTCGTTTATCCTGCCTCACTAAAAAACAATGCAAGATTAGTCGCATTTAGAAACTTTCTTTTTACAAAGGTGAATGAATGGAAATTCTAATATCTTTTATAATTCCGTTTTTAATTTTACTTACCGTTGTCGTCTTTGTTCATGAATACGGACATTACTATTTTGCTAAAAAATATGGAGTTGGCGTAACAGATTTTTCTATTGGATTTGGAAAAGAAATATTCGGATTTAATGATAAATCAGGCACAAGATGGAAATTTTGCGCTATTCCGTTAGGTGGGTACGTAAAGTTTTTTGGAGATAGGAATGTTTTTAGCCAGGCAGAACAAAAGCAGCTTTTAAAAGAATATAATAAAGAAGATCAGCAAAAATTATTCGTTGTAAAACCTTTGTATCAGAGATCACTGATTGTAGCTGCAGGTCCGTTTGCTAATTTTATATTAGCGATTTTTATTTTTGCATTTATTTATATGTTTGCTGGCAAAGATTTCACACCAGCACAAATTCAAGAAGTGCAACCTGAAAGCCCAGCATTTGTTGCAGGTATAAAATCTGGAGATGTAATCAAAAGTATTAATGACAAAGAAGTAAAAAGCATTATGGAAGTATCTGCTTTCATAAATGCTTCATCATCAGAAATTATTGATATTTCTATTTTAAGAAATGAGAGGGAAATGACTTTTAGCGTAAAGCCAAAATTTATAGATAGTGAAGATGCCTTAGGTAATAAAATAAATAAGAAAATAATTGGTATTCAGATAGCTCCATTAAACGAAGAAATTAAAAGAGAAAGACTAGGTCCCGCCACTGCTTTGTTTTATGCAGTTAAAGAAACCTGGTTTGTAATAGACGCATCGTGGAGTTTTATAATTTCATTAATTAAAGGAACAGGAGATACATCTCAATTAGGCGGGCCTATTAAAATTGCAAAGATAACAGGACAAGTTGCTAAATTTGGGGTGGTAGCGTTCTTGAGTATTATGGCCTATATTTCAATAAGCCTTGGTTTTATTAATCTTTTCCCAATTCCAATGCTAGATGGTGGGCACTTAATGTTTTACGCATTTGAAAAAGTTTTAGGCAGACCTCTAACCCAAAAAACACAGGAAGGTTTTTTTCGAATCGGGTTGTTTTTGCTGCTTTCTTTAATGTTTTTTACTACATTTAATGATCTTAAGGATTTAGGCTTATTTTAAGCCATTTTTTATCATCAAAAAAGTCAATAAAATCAATACTTTTAAGCCTACAAGATGTTGTGTTAACATTTATGTGAAACACTAAAAAATTGTTGATTTAATTGGTTTTTTATAGAGATTAGAAATTAACCAAAAAGGGGCATAAAATGAATAAAAAACAACTAGTAGCAAAAATATCGTCTACTTTGGGTCAAAGCAAAGCTGATGCTGAAAGAACTTTTGACTCAATAACGACAATTATTTTAGATGCGTTGAAAAATGACGATACTGTTAAAATAGCTGGTTTTGGTACTTATAAAGTAGCAAAAAGAAAAGCTAGAGTAGGCAGAAACCCAAGAACGGGCGAGTCAATTCAAATTGCTGCATCACAAAAAGTTAAGTTTTTACCTGCTAAAAGCTTAAAAGAAATGTTTAACCGATAAACGTTTATTTAGCCCTTATTTGAAAATCTCAAATAAGGGCTAACTACTTGCAAAAACTGCATAGCTCAAATTAAGACAAATCAATACTAAACCAATTATTAAAATTCTATAAGGCCCTAATTAACAGGGAGATATTATGAAAAAATACATTGGTTATTTTTTAGCAGGTACAGCCATATATTTTGGTTTTGCTGGTTTAGGTTATGCTGAAACCACAGTGTCTGCTGAAGTACAATACATATTTAATACCCTATTATTTTTAATGTCAGGTTTCTTGGTCATGTGGATGGCCGCAGGATTTGCAATGTTAGAGTCAGGATTAGTAACATCAAAATCTGTATCAGCAATCTGTGCAAAAAATATAGGTTTATATTCAATCGCCGGAGTAATGTTCTGGTTGGTTGGTTACAATTTAGCTTACGGTATTCCAGAAGGTGGATACATTGGAACATTTACTCCATGGAGTGATGCTTCTGCACTTGATACTGGTTATTCAGATGGATCAGATTGGTTTTTCCAAATGGTGTTCTGTGCAACAACTATGTCAATTGTTTCTGGTACTATGGCTGAAAGAATTAAAATTTGGCCTTTCTTTCTATTTGCTGCAATTTTAACTGGAATTATATATCCAATTGAAATGGGTTGGCAGTGGGGTGGCGGCTGGTTATCAGTAGCAGGTTTTTCTGATTTCGCAGGTTCCACACTTGTACACGCTGCTGGTGGTGCTGCTGCACTTGCTGGAGCAATAGTTATAGGCGCAAGAACTGGAAGATTTTCAAACAAAGGAGAAGCTAAACCTATGGCACCTTTTGCGGCATCATCTATTCCATTAGCAACTTTAGGAGTATTTATACTTTGGTTAGGTTGGTTTGGATTTAACGGTGGTTCACAATTAGCCGCTGGTACACTTGAAGATATTTCTTCAGTTGCAACAATTTATATTAATACTAATTTAGCTGCTGCTGGTGGAGTATTGGCTGCTGCTTTATTCTCTAGATTAATTGGAGGAAAAACAGATGTAGTTATGATGCTAAACGGTGCAATAGCCGGATTAGTAGGTATTACTGCAGAGCCATTAACGCCGAGTCCATTAGCTGCAATTTTCATTGGTGCTATAGCTGGTATGTTAATGTACTTCTCAACAAAACTTTTATTTAAATTAAAAATAGATGATGTTGTTGGAGCAATTCCTGCTCACCTAGTTGCAGGTGTATGGGGTACACTAGCAGTTCCATTAACAAACTCAGATGTATCTTTTGGAGCACAGTTCTTAGGAACAGTTTCAGTAGTAATATTCGTGTTTGTAGTTTCATTTATTGTATTCAAGATTATGCAGGCGACTGTAGGTCTAAGAATTAGTAAAGAGGCTGAAAGACTTGGAACTGACAAAGCTGAAGTAGGTGTAATAGCTTACGGAATAAGAGACTAAAATATTTCCTTCCTCGTTAGTTGGAAAAATTATAAGGCCTGGTTTGGACCCCCTCACCAGGCCTTATCTATTTAACAAGTCTACTATGCATTTTAATCATGCTTCAAAATTTTCAGATTTGATATGAAATCTTTAAACAAAAGGGGGAAACATGAAAAAATTAAATTTCATTTTTTTTAGTTGTATTTATGCATTACTTTTTAGCACTAATAGTTTCGCAGAAACAACTATGTCTCAAGAGGGACAATATATTTTCAATTCATTAGGATTTTACTTAGGTGGAGTTCTAGTTGCGTTTATGGCAGCAGGTTTCTGTATGCTTGAAAGTGGGTTAGTAACAACTAAAAGCGTATCTACGATAGCAGCAAAAAACATTGGAAAATTTGCCATCTGTTCACTTATCTTTTTTTTAGTAGGATATAATTTAGCGTACGGAGTACCTGAAGGAGGCTATATTGGTTCGTTTACTATATGGACAGACTCTACTAATGCTGAAACAGGCTATTCAGGTTACTCTGATTGGTTCTTTCAAACTATGTTTGTGTGTGCTACTGCATCAATTGTTTCAGGGGCTGTAGCGGAAAGAATAAAAATTTGGCCATTCTTTATCTTTGCTGCAATAATGGCAGGTGTTATTTATCCAATTTCAATGGGCTGGCAATGGGGAGGCGGTTGGTTATCAACTGCTGGATTCTCTGACTTTGCAGGATCTACTTTAGTTCATGCTTGTGGAGGAGCAGCTGCTTTAGCGGGTGTAATAGTATTGGGCGCAAGAGAAGGAAGATTTGGAAAAAGAGGAGAAAAGAAATCTATGCAACCATTTGCAGCTTCTAGTATTCCATTAGTAACACTAGGAACTTTCTTACTTTGGTTTGGTTGGTTTGGCTTTAATGGATTTAGCCAACTAGCAATGGGAACTTTTGACGATGTAAATGCAATCTCAAAAATTGCAGTCAACACGCATTTAGCAGGAGCAGCAGGTACAGTTACAGGTGCTGCAATCACAAGAATTATTGGCGGTAAAACTGATATTGTGATGATGTTAAATGGTGCATTAGCAGGGTTAGTTGCTATCACTGCTGAACCTTTAACACCTGGGCCTATAACAGCAATGATAATTGGATCTATCGGAGCAATTATTATGTATTACGGAACTAAAATGTTAGAAAATTTTGGTTTAGACGATGTAGTAGGAGCAATTCCTGTTCACATGTTTGCAGGTATATTTGGAACATTAGTTGTTCCATTTAGTAATTCAGACACATCATTAGGAACTCAGTTTGTTGGAGTAATTTCTGTATGTGTATTTAGTTTTGTATTATCTTGGATTACTTTCAGTATTCTTAAATCCACAGTTGGACTAAGAATTAGTAAAGCTGCTGAAAAACTAGGAACTGACAAAGCAGAAGTAGGTGTTACTGCATACTCTATAAGAGACTAATTAAATTCTATATTAAAGGCCCGAGAAATCGGGCCTTTTTAATTCTTATTATCTTCCCAAAGTTTTTTTACATTCACTAAAGGTGAAATTCCAAAAATAGAGTTAACATTTGCACAGTGAACAGCTAAAGAAGGAATAGGTGATAAGCATGGATTAGTTTCATAAATTTTATGAAGAGGTTTTTCCCATGGATCTATCCATTCAATTCCCATTTTTTCTAGTTCATTAAAATATTTTTCAATTAATTTTTTACTGGTCATAAAAGTAACTAAACTCTCATCTACAAGTCTCCAGTGGTGTTTTTCACCCACATAGATCTTAGTACTTTCATCTTTTGTATATAAATAAGGATAATCCGAGGGAAGTAAAATTAGGTCTTTTGAAAAAATGGTATTAAATTTTTCATAAGCAAAAATCATCTCAGTAATAGTATTTACTGAGTGAATATAATCATCTTCCACAAAATAAATTAAGTCTGCATCTTCATTCTTTGCAATTAGAAGAGAATTGTAAAAGTTTGCCATATTAGAAAATTTAGCTTTTGAATACCCAGCTATAATTTTATTTTCAAAATCTTTTAAGTTAACCGAAATAAACTTATTATCTATCAAAGAATCTTTTAATATTTCTTTAATCTCATTCTTATCTTCCTCAGGAGAGTTAGTATCAGTAACAATAAGATTAAATGAAATATTATTGAATTTTTTAGATGCACTATTGATTGACTTAATTAAGGATCTTAGCGTTCTGAAAGTATACTCGTTCTTCTCCTCATCAAAAATTCTTCTCTTATTTTGATCCATTATTAATTCAGAAGTACAAGTTCTTAAGATTACTTTTATAGAATTAACTTTATGTTGAATCTTAATTTCTCCTAAAGGTACGGTGATTGATTTCTTTCCTTGAACACTTAAAGTTTCACTTAAATCTTTATTGAGTGTTGGAGAAGAAAAGGTAGATTGATCTATAATCTCAAAGCCAATCAAACGGCATAATTTAATGAATAGTTTTTTAAAAAAATTTGATTTTCTACTATTTTCGATTTTTTTCATTATGATTAATTATATATATTAGTTTATAATCATCTTCTATGAACATTAAATCATCTCAAAAATTAGTCGAAGAAGCTAATAAAAGCATCGAAACTTTAAAAGCGGAAGAGGTTAAAAAATTAGCCGAAAACAAAGAAATTACTTTAATTGATGTAAGAGATATCAGAGAGCTTTGGAAAGAGGGGACCATAGAAAACTCAAAACATATTCCAAGAGGAATGTTAGAGTTTTGGCTAGATCCTGAAAGTTCTTATTATAAAGCTAATAAAATTAAAGATTTAAAAAAAATGGTTTTATTCTGTGCTCTTGGTTTAAGGTCGGCTCTGGCTACAAAATCATTGTTAGATATGGGATTTAAAAACGTTGCACATGTTGATGGTGGATTTGATGCTTTAAAAAAGGGTGGATTGAAAGTTATCGAAAAAGAAAAAAAATAATTATTTATTAGACTCCGCTAATGCAAATTCAATTCTATCCTGACCCCAAAAAATTTTATTATTTACAACAAATGTTGGAGCTCCAAAAATTCCCTTTTCATACGCATCATTAGTTTTTTTTCTTAAAGAATCTTTTATTAGAGAAGAAGTTGATCTTAAAATAAAGGTTTTAGGATTAACATTTAGATTTTTTAAAACTTTTTCAACAATTACTTGGTCATTCATATTTAAACCATCCTGCCAAATTGTGTTAAAAATACTATCAATATAGTAACTCTTAATATTATCTTCCTCTGCTACAAAAACTCCTCTCATTAAATTTAAGCTTCGAATAGGAAAATAAGAATTAAATTTAAATTTTACCCCATTTTTGGCTGCTATCAGCTTACAATCTCTTATCATGTGTTTTGCTTTTGCTGGTATAAAAGCAGGCGCTTTTATTCCATGTAAGTTATGTAAACCACCTACAAGTATAGGTTTGTATCTAATTTTAATTCCTTCTTTTTTTTCAATTTTTCTAATAAGTTTATGAGCTAAAAAAGAATAAGGACTTACAAAGTCAAAATAAAAATCAAAAGGTTTAATCATTAAAACTAATTTTCTTAGCAAAGAAAATTCTAAAAAACCAATACGTGACTAATCCAATTGGGCCTGTAAAATAAGTTAATATCAGCGAGGGAATGATTATAATTTTAGGTATTAAATACTTTTTTCCATCTCTAACAATCCAAGCGCCCGCAAATAAGCTGATGGATAAAAAATGTAGCCAAAAAATTAACAATAAAGTTTCATTAGCAAACATAGAATATAAGCCATCAAGACCACTGTATAACTCAAAACCATCAAATATATTTCCACCCTTAAAAAGATCGTATGAAAGATAGATATATCCTGCTGCAAGTAAAAGTGGAACAATGACTGATTGAACAAGAAAATTAGTTATTTGGTGATGTGGTAAAAAAATTAATAACAACCAAAAAGGAATTACCCCCCAGTTTGCTATTAAATAAATATTTTCAAAATTTAAAAATGATATTAAATTATTTATCATAAAAAATAATATAGTATATTAACCAAATGAATCCCACAGCTAATAAAAGTGATTTTGAAGATTTAACTACAAATTTAAAAGACCTTGCCTATTCATATTTAGAAAAATATAGCCCCTCAAAACAACAATTAAAAGTTTATTTGTTAAAAAAATACTTAACTAAAATTAAAGGAACAAAGTCAAAAAAAGAAGTCTCATCAATCATTGATGAAATAATTTTAAATCTTGAAAAAAATAGAATTTTGAATGACGAAATGTATTCGGATTCAAAGGCCAGAATGTTTTTAAGAAGAGGGTATTCTTTAAATAAAATTAATCAATCGCTCCGAAATAAAGGTATTGAAGATAAATTTATTAAACAAAGCCTAGACAAAATTAAAGAAGATGAAATTGAGCCAGATTTTGTATCAGCCTTAAAATTATGCAAGAGGCGAAGAATTGGACCTCTAAGACCAGGCCCTAATAGAGAATTATTTTATAAAAAAGACATGGGCATTCTTGCTAGAGGTGGTTTTAGTTTTGATCTTTCTAAAAGGATTTTAGATTTAGATAGTGAAGAATTTAAAAAGTTAATCAAGATTATCTGATTTTCTTTTTTTTTCTTCCTCAACTAAAATATCCAATTTTCTTTTAAGCGCATTTCTTACTAAAATAAAAAACAAAACACCAAAAAAGGTTACTGATAATACAATTATAAGAATAGTTTTAATCATTTAAATTTTCCGACCTTTTTATTAGCAGACTTGGATTTCTATAATCTGCTTTTCCATATAAAAATGGTTTTTCATCAAGTGTTTTTATAATTGCCCCAGCATTTTGAGCGACTGCATGCCCAGCTGCATAGTCCCACTCATTTGCCCTCTCTCTAGCTGCATAAATGTCATACTCTCCAGTAGCTATTACACAAAATTTATATGAACTTGACATTTTTACAATTGAATTGACTTTGAACTCTTTTAATTTATTTAAAATCATATCAGAGGGTTTAATTACACTCGATAATGCTACTATTTTTCCTTTAGGTTGTTGTTTTTCACAATTTAATTTTTTTATACTACTAGATTCAATTAAATAACTCTCTCCAGGTGCGTAAGAGTAAAAAAGCCTTTCTTTTTTTGGCACACCAACTACCCCTAAAACAGGCACTGTGTCTATTACTAGAGCCGCATTTAAAGTGTATTCATCTCTACCAGCAATATATTCTTTAGTTCCATCAATAGGATCAATTAACCAAAAAATTTTTGAAGTATTTTTAATTTTTAAATTAACAGTTTCTTCTGAAACTATTGGAATATTTGGAGTAAGCTCTTTTATTTTTTTTGTGATTAATTCATTAACTCTTAAATCACCATTACTGACTGGAGATTTATCTTCCTTTATTGTTATCTTTAACCCTTTCGAATATAATTCAATAGACTCTCTCCCAGCTTGATTAAAAGTATCAATTAATTGCTCACTTATATTTTTTAGCTCTTCAACTTTCATTTACCATTTTTTCAAGGTTAATATTTTCAACATTGATAACTCTTTTCCCAAAATTTTCAAAATTCACAGTCACTTTATTGCCTATAATTGATTGAACTTGGCCAATACCCCATTCTTTATGTTTAGGGTTTATAACAAAATCCCCTGGTTCAAAATCAATATGCATTATGGAAAATTTTAAGTTAATAGATTATACACTTAAATCATGAATTCACTAGGATTTAATAAGTCTAATAAAGATACAAAAGTTGTAGTAGCAATGTCCGGAGGAGTAGACTCATCTGTTGTTGCTGCTCTTATGAAGGAAGAAGGGTATGACGTAACTGGAATTACACTAAAACTTTATGATGATACAAAGCAATCTAAAGAAGGAAGACAGTGTTGTGCTGGACAAGATATATTGGATGCAAAAAGAGTTTCTGAAAATATAAATATTGAGCATAAAATTTTATTTTATCAAAAAAAATTCAAATCAGAAGTGATCGACTCATTTATTGATAGCTATACAGCTGGAGAAACTCCAATACCCTGTGTTCAATGTAATCAAACAGTAAAATTTAGGGATTTATTTAAATACGCAAAAGATCTCAAAGCAGATGCTTTAATCACAGGACACTATGTTTCTAGAATTCAAAGTAATGGTCATGCAAGCATGTATAGAGCGAAAGATCATAATAGAGATCAAAGTTATTTTTTATTTAGTACAACACAAGAACAATTAGATTTTTTGAGATTTCCTTTAGGTGAAATAGATAAGTCAGAAACAAGAAAAATAGCCGAGAGGTTAAATTTAAATGTAGCTACTAAGCCAGATAGCCAAGATATTTGTTTTGTACCTAATGGTGACTATGCATCTGTAATTAAAAAGTTTCGACCTGGATCTTTTAAACCTGGAAAAATTTTAGATTTAAAAGGAAAACAAATCGGTGAACACGAAGGTATAATTAACTATACAATTGGTCAAAGAAAAGGAATAAAAATTGCGAGCAATAATCCTTTATACGTAATTAATATCGATGCAGATAATAATTCAATTGTAGTTGGAGAAAAAGATTATTTAGAAATTAAAAAAATTAAACTAAGGGAATTAAATATTTTAGGTTCCGAGAAAGAGTTTGACGACTTAATAAACATCAAAGTGAGATCAACAGGAAGACTTTTGAAAGCTAAAATTAACATCAAAGATAATTTAGCAGATGTAGAAATTTTAGATAAAGAAACTGGAATTTCACCGGGTCAAGCTTGCGTTTTTTATTCAAAAGATGATGTTGGGGATAAAGTTTTAGGTGGCGGCTGGATACACAAGACATTTAATAAAAATTTATCCACTTAGTTAACATCATTAAACTCCTACACGGTTTAAGTGATAACAATTTTTTTTCAATGTGATTTAATACAATCAATTAAGAGGCAACTCTTAACTGGCCATTTGGGGAAAAACCGAGAGGTTCAAGCTCAAAGGGCAGAAAGGTGAACCTAGTAGCGCTAGAATAGTTCATCGGGATGGCTTGGCGGTAGCGCCTAAAACGACGAGCCAAAACTACTAAATTTCTGGGCGAAAGCCTAGAAATTTATGTGGTTCTCCTCCAAAAAAACCTGGAAAATAAATAAAATAGTATCACTCCCACAAAATAGTTCCATTCTAAAGCATGTTTAAAATGTGTATTCCCTTTATCTAAAAGTATTGGCAAGCTTAAAATTGCTACTGTTGCTAATATTGAAACTAAAATCATTTTCATTATCAAAACCTTTTTATTTATAAACTTTTCAAGTTTATTTTTTATTTTATAAAAATGATAGACAAGTATCCCCTGTGCAATGATCTCGAATATTATAAATAGAAGTAAAACTACTCTTCTCATCAGCTTATAAATTTGTATATCAAATTTTATTCCAAGAAAAATTGAGTGAATTGCTAAAAAAATAGCTGATAAAATTCCAAAAGTTTTAAATTTATAATTTATATTTGTTATTTTTAATTTATTTACTAAATTATTATTATTCACCCAGTAAAAATAAACAATAATGGC
>ATTF01000022.1 GCA_000419545.1 Candidatus Pelagibacter ubique HIMB058 | reverse complement strand
AAAAAAAACGCAGCATGATGATCAACAAAAGGTGTACCAGAAATAGTGTATGCCAAGGTTGAAAAACAACATGAAAAAAATAAAGATTTTGATCTTTTAATTTTTAAAGAACGAAAAAAATAAAAAACTATCAATGTTACTAAAAAATTAAATAATGAGGAGTGGAATACGTATGCTGTCCAATTGACACCTAATATTTTAAAAAAGAAAGATTGAATTAAATCTATAACTAAGCCTGAAACTATCCAAAAATCTTTTATTGGATATTCTCCTTTTAAAATTCGAAAAGCGCCATCATAATGGAAAAATGTATCTATTGGAAAAACACCTAAATTCGCATAAAAAAAATTAATAAAAAATGAAAATAAGAATAAAATTATGTAATAAATTATATTAGATTTTAGAAAAAAATTATTATATGAAGTGAACATTTACTATAAAAAGTATTTTACTTTATATTTTAAGAAATAAAAATGGAAATTTATCCTATTGAAGCTACAGAAAAATTTGATGATGCTACATTGCACAGAAAGTACTGCTTATCTTTTATAAAAAAATATATTCACGGCGATGTTTTAGAAATTGGTGCAGGCTGCGGGAGTTTTACAAGAGACTACATAAAAGATGATTTAAATATTACTTTAACTGAAACTGATAAAAAAAATCATGAAGATTTAAAGTTAATATTTGAAAAAGTTAAAAATATTAGTTGTAGTAATAAAAAAATTTTTCAAATTGAAAAAAATTTTGATACTATTTTGTATCTTCATGTCTTAGAACATATAGAAGACGATATTACAGAGTTAAAAGAAATTTTTAAAAGATTGAAAAAAAATGGTCATCTTATAATTATGGTTCCTAAACATCAAAAACTTTATAGTAATTTTGACAAAGCTGTAGGTCATTTTAGAAGATATGAAATTAATTTTTTTACAGAAAATCTTGCAAATTTAAGAAGGGAAAAATTACTTTCACTAGACTCCTTCGGATATGCTCTTTATTTTTTAAACAGAATATTTTTCAAAAATGAAAAATTTCCATCTAAATTTAAGATATTTATTTGGGATAAAATATTTACACCACTTACTATAATTGTAGATTTCTTAACTAATTATAAAATTGGCAAATGTATTATAGCTGTATATAAAAAAGATTAGCTTAAGCTAAACTTGAGTCTATTTTTTTTGCAGCATTAAATAAATCCTCCACAGACTTTATTGAAAGAGAAAAATTTTTCTTTTCCTCATCGGATAAATTTAATTCCACTATTTTTTCAACTCCTTTGTTACCGATTATCACTGGCACTCCTGCGTAAATATCTTTAAACCCGTACTCCCCATTCAAATGAGCGGCACAAGGTAGTTGCTTTTTTAAATCTTTTAAATAACTTTCTGCCATTTCCACTCCAGAGGCTGCTGGTGCATAAAACGCAGAACCTTTTTCTAAGAACTTAACTATTTCAGCACCTCCTTTTTTTGTTCTTTCCACAATTTGATCAAGTTTTTCTTTTGAAATTTTACCCTCTTTAACGAATTCTTGTATTTTTTTTCCTTCAATTTCTGTTGAACCCAACATTGCAACCATAGAGTCACCGTGCCCCCCTAAAACGAATGATTTAATTTTTTGGACTGGGACTTTTAATTCTTGTGATAGAAAATAAATAAACCTAGATGAATCCAAAATTCCTGCCATTCCGACAATCTTATTTTTTGAAAGACCGGAATATTTTTGAAGAGCCATTACAATAACATCTAATGGATTAGTTATACAAATTACAAATGCGTTAGGAGATGTATTTTTTATCCCTTGTGCAACTTGCTTAATTATTTTTAAATTAATACCCAATAAATCGTCTCTTGTCATTCCTGGTTTTCTAGGTACACCTGCTGTAATAATAATTACATCAGAATTTTTTGTATCTTCATAATTATCTGTTCCCGACAAATTTACATTAAATCCATTCACAGGTGATGATTGAGCGATATCAAGCGCTTTACCTTTTGCTATGCCGGCTGCAACATCAAATAAAACTACATCTGCTAATTCTTTTAATGCAATTAAATGAGCTAAGGTTCCACCTATCTGACCTGCTCCAATTAAAGTTATTTTTTTTCTCATTTATCTCCTTCTTATTATTTCATTGTTGGCATAACAAATTCTGGGTCAGATCTTAGACCTGACGGCCATCTAGATGTTATTGTTTTTAATTTAGTATAAAATCTTACACCTTCTGGACCATGCATATGCTGATCTCCAAATAGTGATCTTTTCCAACCACCAAAACTATGGAATGCCATAGGAACTGGTATTGGAATATTTATTCCAACCATACCTATTTTGGCTTTATTAGAAAAAGTTCTTCCAGAGTCACCGTCTCTTGTAAATATGCTTACTCCATTTCCAAACTCATGGTCATTTACTAGTTGTAAAGCTTCATCAAAATCTTTAGCTCTAACAACAGATAACACTGGTCCAAATATTTCTTCTTTGTAAATCCTCATGTCCTTAGTGACATGATCAAACAAACACCCTCCAATGTAGTATCCTTGCTCATACCCTTGAATTTTAAAATTTCTTCCGTCGACAACAAGTTTGGCTCCTTCTTTTTCTCCAATGTCTACATAGCCTTTTACTTTTTCTAAATGTTCTTTAGTGACAAGGGGTCCCATTTCAGATTGTTTATCCATACCAGGGCCAACTTTTAATGCTTCAACTTTTTTTGCTAGCGAAGAAACTAATTTGTCACCAATGCCTCCAACAGCAACTGCTACTGATTGTGCCATACATCTTTCTCCTGCCGAACCATAAGCAGCACCCATCAAACCGTTAACTGCTTGGTCTAAGTCACAGTCTGGCATAACAACACAGTGATTTTTTGCTCCTCCTAATGCTTGAACTCTTTTTTCATTCTTAGCACAATTTTCGTAAATATATTTTGCAATTGGTGTTGATCCAACAAAGCTCATAGCTACAACATCTTTACTGTCAATTAATGCATCCACAGCTTCTTTATCTCCATTTACTACGTTAAAAACTCCGTCAGGTAGACCAGCTTCTTTTAGAAGTTCTGCCAATCTAATAGAACAAGACGGATCTTTTTCTGATGGTTTTAATACAAAAGTATTTCCACATGCTATTGCCATCGGGAACATCCACATTGGCACCATCGCTGGAAAATTGAAAGGAGTTATACCAGCACAAACTCCTAATGGCTGTCTTATAGACCAACTATCAACATTGGTTCCCACGTTTTCAGTAAATTCACCTTTAAGCATTTGTGGAATTCCACATGCATACTCAACAACTTCTAAACCCCTTGTTAAAGATCCTTTAGCATCTTCATAAACTTTTCCATGCTCTGAAACGATAATTTTTGCAAGTTCATCAGAGTTTTTTTCAATTAACTCTTTAAATTTAAACATTATTCTGGCTCTTTGAAGCGGAGGTTTGTTCGACCAAGACTCAAAAGCATTTTTTGCATTAGCAATTGCTTCATTAACATCTTTAGTACTTGCTAATTTTACTTCTGCGCATTGTTCGCCTGTAGCTGGATTAAATACTTTTCCTACTTTTTTTGAATTACCGGTAAAAGATTTACCGTTTACAAAGTGATTGATTGTTTTCATGATGATATTGAATAAATAAGGATTTAACCTGTTGCAAGCATTTTCTTAATAGAACCAATTGCTTTTGCAGGATTTAATCCCTTAGGACAAGAATTAGTGCAATTCATGATGGTATGGCACCTATATAATTTTAGCTCATCCGCTACTTTTTTTAACCTCTCTTTTTTATCTCCATCTCTACTGTCATTAATCCATCTATATGCTTGCAATAGAACAGCTGGACCTAAATACTTGTCACCATTCCACCAATAACTTGGGCACGATGTTGAACAACAAGCACAAAGAATGCACTCATAATATCCGTCTAATTTTTCTCTATCTTTTTGAGATTGTTTTAACTCAATTTTCTCTTCACCGGTTTGTTGCGTTTGAAGCCAAGGTTTAATTGACTCGTATTGTTTATAAAGAGTTGTCAAATCACCTATTAAATCTTTAACTACTTTTAAGTGTGGAAGTGGGTAAACATTTAAATCTCCATTAATATCTGTGTGAGATTTAATACAAGCAAGAGTATTTACACCATCAATATTCATTGCACATGAGCCACAAACCCCATGTGCGCATGATCTTCTAAAAGTTAATGATGGATCTATTTCATTTTTAATCTTAAATAAAATGTCTAATACTTTTGGACCACAATTATCCATGTCTACTTCAAAAGTATCTACTCTAGGATTTTTGCCTGTAGATGGATCCCATCTGTAAACGTTGACTTTTTTTAAATTTTTCGAATTAGTTTTATCCTTGTAGTACTCACCAACTTCAATTTTTGAGTTTTGAGGAAGGTTGAACTGAACCATCTTTAATAAACTCTTTCCTTTGGTGGGAAATACTGTACATCGTTAGTCAAAGTTCTAGAATGTACATCTCTATACTTAATCTCAACCTTTTTATCACTTTGCCAAGCTAGAGTGTGTTTCATAAAGTTTTTATCGTCTCTTTTGCTATAATCTTCTCTTGCATGAGCTCCTCGGCTTTCTTTTCTATTATATGCTGAGTCCATTGTAGTTAAAGCTTGTCTTATTAAATTATCAAATTCTAAAGTTTCAACTAAATCAGTATTAAATAGTAATGATTTATCTTTAACTGATATATCTTGAAGACCATCATAAGGCTTCCTAATTTGATCAACGCCTTCTTTTAAAGTCTTTTCTGTTCTAAACACTGCACATTTTGATTGCATTGTTTTTTGCATCTTTAATCTTAGTTCTGAAGTTTTTGTCGAACCATTAGAATTTCTAATTTTATCAAATCTATCTAAACACTTATCAGTTTCTGATTTAGAAACTTCCTCGTGTGGCATTCCAGGTTTGACTAGCTCTGCCGCTCTTTTCGCAGCCGCTCTTCCAAATACAACAAGATCAATTAAAGAGTTAGAACCAAGTCTATTCGCACCATGCACTGAAACACATGCTGCTTCTCCTATTGCCATTAATCCTGGAACTGTTTTTTCTGATCCATTTAGTGTTAAAACTTCTGCTTTATAATTTGTTGGTATGCCTCCCATATTATAATGCACTGTAGGTACAACTGGTATTGGTTCTTTATTTACATCAACATTAGCAAATGTTTTCGCTGCTTCTGTAATTCCTGGAAGTCTCTCTTCTAATACTTCTTTATCTAAATGATCTAAGTGTAGATTTATATGATCTTTTTCTTTTCCAACTCCTCTTCCTTCGTTAATTTCCATTTCCATTGATCTACTTACAACATCTCTTGAAGCTAAATCTTTAGCGTTAGGAGCGTATCGTTCCATGAATCTCTCACCTTTTCCATTAACTAAAAACCCACCTTCGCCTCTTGCACCTTCAGTGATTAAACAACCAACACCATAAATTCCTGTTGGGTGAAACTGAACAAACTCCATATCTTGTAATGGCAAACCTGCTCTTAAGACCATCGCATTTCCATCTCCAGTACAAGTATGAGCTGATGTTGCAGAATAATAAACTTTTCCATAACCACCTGTGGCGATAATAGTTATATGTGATCTAAATCTATGAATAGTTCCATCAGTTAAGTTCCAAGCAATCACTCCTTTGCACTCTCCGTTTTTCATAATTAAATCTAATGCGAAATATTCGATAAAAAATTCTGTATTATGCTTTAGTGCTTGGCCATAGAGTGTGTGTAGAATTGCATGACCTGTTCTGTCAGCGGCTGCACAAGTTCTTTGTGCAGTCCCATTTCCATAATTTTTTGTCATTCCACCAAAGGGTCGCTGATATATTTTTCCATCATCTGTTCTGCTAAATGGGACGCCGTATCTTTCAAGCTCTACAACTGCTCTAGGCGCTTCTTTACATAAATATTCTATTGCATCTTGATCTCCTAACCAGTCTGAACCTTTAACGGTATCATACATGTGCCATCTCCAATCATCTTCACCCATATTTCCTAGAGCGGCAGAGATACCCCCTTGCGCTGCCGAAGTATGACTTCGAGTTGGAAAAACTTTTGAGATACAAGCAGTTTTTAATCCTGCCTCAGATAAACCTACAGCTGCTCTTAAACCAGAGCCGCCAGCTCCAAGTACAACAACATCGTATTCATGATCAATAATTTTGTATGCAGTCATTTATAAATTAAATATTCCAATAATAGTAATTAACGGCATTATAATAGCAAATATATTAAGTAGTTTATTTGCGACATTTTTGATTTTTTCATCCTGTATATAGTCTTCAAATATCTCACTTATTGTTAATGCTGAAAAAAAGAAGGCTATAATTATAAAAATTGAAAACAAAATTTGAGAAGGTTGTTCTGAAAAAAATAAAGCTACTTCTGAGTAATCGCTTTTATAAATAGAGACAAAATTTAAGATAAACCAAACCATAAAAGGCAAAAGCACAAATGAGCTTAATTTAGTGAATAACCATTTTTTTGTTGAAACGTGCATATTAAAAAAAATTAGTCCCTATTAAATAAAATACAATTGTTAATATAAAAGAACCAACTAAAGCTAACACTCCAGTAATTTTTGATATTTTTAAGTCAAAACCATAGCCGAGATCCCAAAACAAATGTCTTAACTCATTTAGAATATGAAAACTAAAAGTCCAACAAAGACCAATTGCAATAAATTTTCCAAAAAAACTATTTAAAAGCGTTTGTATAATTTTATAACTTTCTCCTCCTAGTAATAAAGATAAACTCCAAAAACAAATTAGAGTAATTGCAAAAGAATTTATTACTCCGACTATTCTATGAGTTATTGAAAGCAAAGATGAAATCTGCCATTTATAAATTTGAAGATGTGGACTTAAAGGATTTTTATTATCTTGCATAAAGAGTTTATAAACTAAAGTTATAATTTTTTCACTAAACACTCTGCTATTTGCACAGTATTCAAAGCTGCTCCTTTTAATAAATTATCAGATACAACCCACATATTAATAGCTTTCACGTTTGAATTATCTTTTCTAATTCTTGAAATATAAGTGGTGTAATCTCCTTCTGCTTCTAGAGGAGTTATATAGCCACCATCATTGCGGTCATCAACTACTTTACAGCCTGGGGCTTTTTTTAGAATTCTTATTACGTTTTCCAAATCAAATAAATTATCGAACTCAATATTAATTGACTCTGAGTGTCCAGTTCTTACAGGAACACGTACACAAGTAGCAGTAACATCAATGTCCTCATCTAATATTTTTTTTGTTTCATTTGTCATCTTGAGCTCTTCTTTTGTGTAACCATCAGCACCAAAAGTGTCTATGTGAGGTATCAAGTTAAAGGCAATTTGTTTTGTAAAATTTTTTGAATTTATTTTTTTTTCATCTAAAAAATCTTTTGTTTGAGAAAAAAGTTCATCCATTGCAGCTTTTCCAGCGCCAGATACAGCTTGGTAGGTTGATACAATTACTCTATTAATTTTATACTCATCATGTAAAGGTTTTAATGCAAGAACCATTTGCATAGTTGAGCAATTAGGATTTGAAATTATATTTTTATGTTTATCTAAAGCTTCTGGATTAACTTCAGGCACAACTAAAGGAATTTCTTTTTCCATTCTGAAGTAGCTAGAGTTATCAATAACAATAGTTTTTTTTGCTGCTTTATGAGCCCACTCTTTAGCAATCTGACTTCCTGCTGCAAAAAACGTTATTTTTGCTTTAGAAAAATCATATTTTTCTAAATCAATTATTTCAATTTCTTTGTCTCTAAATTTAATTTTTTTTCCTGCACTTTTTGCTGATGCTACTAAAAAAAGTTCTTTAAATGGAATTTTAGATTTCTCTAGAATTTCTATGGTTTTTCTTCCCACATTTCCAGACGCTCCAATTATTGCAAAGTTCATAATAAATATATTATTTCAATTTTGCTATGATTGCATCACCCATATCAGATGTAGAAACTTCTTTCATATTTTTAGACATGATATCTTTGGTTCTTAGACCATCATCTAAAACACTTTGAACAGCTTTATCTAATTGTTCAGCTTCTTTATCTAAATCAAGAGAATACTTTAATGCCATTGATAAACTTAATATTGTTGCGATAGGGTTAGCTACATTTTTTCCTGCTATATCTGGCGCCGATCCATGAACAGGCTCATACATTGATCTAATTTTTCCATTCTTATCTTTCGCCCCAAGTGAAGCTGATGGCAACAAACCTAGTGAGCCAGTTAACATAGCTGCTTCATCTGATAAAATATCTCCAAATAAATTATCTGTAACAATCACGTCAAATTGTTTTGGATTTCTTAAAAGTTGCATTGCACAATTATCAGCTAACATATGATCTAGTTCAATTTTTTTGTATTCTTTTTCTTTAAGAGCTTGAACTTCTTCTCTCCATAAAATTCCTGCTTCCATGACATTTGACTTTTCACATGATGTTACTTTATTTTTTCTTTTTTTAGCCAAATCAAAAGCGACTCTTGCAACTCTTTGAATCTCGCTAGTCGTATAAGTATGAGTATTAATTCCCTTTCGCTCTCCATTTTCAATGGGTTCTATACCCCTAGGTTCACCGAAATAAATTCCACCTGTTAGTTCTCTAACAATCATTATGTCTAAGCCTGAGATTATTTCTGGTTTAAGAGATGAGGCTTCCACTAATTGTTTAAAGCAGATAGCGGGACGTAAATTAGCAAAAAGTTTTAATTCTTTTCTGAGTTTTAAAAGTGCTCGCTCAGGTCTCTTTGAAAACTCTAAGTTATCATATTTAGGTCCTCCTACAGCTCCAAGAATTACAGCTTCGCTTTCAAGTGCTTTATAAAAAACTTCATCTGTGATGGGTATTTTATGTTTTTCATAAGAGGCCCCGCCAACTAAACCTTCTTCGATTTTAAAATCTAAAGATTTGTTTTTGTTAAACCATTCTATGATTTTTTTTACCTCTCTTACTACTTCAGGACCAATACCGTCTCCTGGAAGAAGTAAAAGCTTTCTATCTTTTACTTTAATCATTCTTTAATAGCCAAGGTGAATTTTCTTTTATATTTTTTTCAAAATTATCTATTTCTGATGTTTTTTCTAATGATAGAGCAATATCATCTAGTCCTTCTATCAGACATTTTTTTTTAAAAGAATCAACTTCAAATTTTTTAATTTTATTTCCATATTTAATTTCTTGTTTTTCCAAATCAATTTCGATTTCTTCTTTTCTTTTTGAATATTCTGATAACTCTACAACAGCTTGTTCTTCAATTTTGATTGGTAAAATTCCATTTTTAAAACAGTTATTATAAAATATATCAGCAAAGCTAGAACTTATTATGCATTTAATACCAAAATCAGAAAGTGCCCATGGAGCATGTTCTCTAGATGAACCACATCCAAAATTTTTTCCTGCTAATAAAATTCTAGATTTATTATAAGGTTCTTTGTTTAAAATAAAATCTTCAATAACTTTTCCATTTTCATCATATCGCATTTCATAAAATAAGCTTTTGCCTAAACCAGTTCTTTTAATAGTCTTTAAAAACTGCTTAGGAATTATCATATCCGTATCAATGTTCTGTAAAGACAGATAAGAAGGAATTGATTTTAAATTTTTAAATTTTTCCATTTAAATTTTTCTCACATCAGCTAAATGCCCGTTAATTGCAGCTGCGATGGCCATACCTGGGCTTACTAAATGCGTTCTTCCTCCACGTCCTTGTCTTCCTTCAAAGTTTCTATTTGATGTTGAAGCACATCTCTCTTTTGGTTTTAATTGATCAGGGTTCATACCTAAACACATTGAACAACCTGGCTCTCTCCATTCAAATCCAGCGTCTTTAAAAATTTTATCTAATCCCTCTTTCTCTGCTTGTTCCTTTACTAATCCTGATCCTGGAACGACCATTGCGCTTACATTTGAAGATACTTTTTTACCTTTTAAAAGATCTGCAGCCAATCTTAGATCTTCAATTCTACCATTGGTGCAACTACCTATAAAAATTTTATCAATTTTAATATCAGAAATTTTTGTATTAGCTTTAAGACCCATATACTCAAGTGATCTTTCCATAGCCATTTTTCTATCTTCATTTTTCTCATTAGCTGGATCTGGCACAACTCCGGTTATTGGAGACACATCTTGAGGAGAAGTACCCCAAGTAACAAGAGGTTCAATATCTTTTCCTTCGATATTTACTTCTTTATCAAATTTACAATCTTTATCGGAATATAAAGTTTTCCAAAATTCTAGTGCCTTTTTCCAATTTTCTCCTTTAGGGGACATTGTTTTTCCCTCTAAATATCTAAACGTCTTTTCATCTGGTGCGATTAAACCTGCTCTAGCTCCTGCTTCTATTGTCATATTGCAAACTGTCATTCTCTCTTCCATGCTTAAGTTTTTGATTACATCACCGGCGAATTCAACGACATATCCGGTGCCACCAGCAGTTCCAATTGTCCCTATTATTTTTAAAATTACGTCTTTAGCTGTTACACCTTTAGGTAATTCTCCATTGACATTAATTCTTAAATTCTTAGATTTTTTTTGTATCAAAGTCTGAGTGGCAAGAACATGTTCCACTTCTGAGGTTCCTATTCCAAAAGCTAATGAACCAAATGCTCCATGGGTTGCTGTATGACTATCACCACAAACAATAACCGTTCCAGGCTGAGTAAATCCTTGTTCTGGTCCTATGATATGAACTATTCCTTGTCTTTTATCGTTTACGTCAAAAAGTTCTACTCCAAATTCTTTGCAATTTTTTCTAAGTGTTTCAACTTGAATTCGAGACTCCTCATCATCGATGCCTTTTGATCTATCAGTTGTAGGAACGTTGTGATCAGGTACAGCTAAAGTAAGTTCTGGTCTTCTTACTTTTCTTTTTTGTAATCTTAAGCCTTCAAAAGCTTGTGGGCTAGTTACTTCATGAACTAAATGTCGATCAACATAAATTAGACACGTTCCATCATCTTGCTTATGAACAAGATGGTTTTCCCAAATCTTATCGTATAGAGTTTTGGACATTAAATCTTATTTTTTTTCGCTAGCTGGTTTTTCAGATTTTGTTTCAACTTTTGGAGTCTCTTTTTTTTCCTCCACAGCTTTAACTTCTTCGGTTTGTGATGCTATAGGATTTGTTTTTGGTTCTTCTGGTTTTACTGAAACGTCAACACCTATTTTCTTTTTAATTTTTTCAGCAATTCTTGCAGATTTTCCTTTTCTGTCTCTTAGGTAATAAAGTTTTGCTCTTCTTACTTTTCCTGATCTTATAACTTTAATTGAAGCAACATTTGGACTATACAGCGCAAAAGTTCTTTCAACTCCTTCACCAAACGATATTTTTCTAACTGTGAAAGAAGAATTTAAATCTCTATTTTTTTTTGCAATACATACGCCTTCGAAATACTGAATTCTTTCTCTTTTTCCTTCAACGATTTTAACACCAACTTTTATTGTATCACCTGGTGAAAATTCAGTGATTTTTTTGTTGGCAGTTAATTTTTGTATCGCTGCTTTATTTATGTCTTCAATATTTTTCATTTTTTTTCTGTGTATTTTTTCCAAAGATCAGGTCTCTGGCGACGTGTTATAGCCTCAGATTGAGATAAACGCCACCCCTTTATTTTGGCATGATCACCTGAAAATAGCACTTCTGGGACTTTTTTTCCCTCCCATTCTCTAGGTTTAGTGTATTGAGGATATTCTAAAAGATTATTTTCAAAACTTTCCTCTAAAGTTGAATTCTCATTACCAAGAACACCTGGCAAAAGTCTTATTAAAGCATCAATCAAAACAAAAGAAGCGCTCTCACCACCTGATAAAATAAAATCACCAATGCTATATTCCTCAATATTTCTTGTCTCGAGAAGTCTTTGATCTACACCTTCGAAATGACCACATAAAATATTTATATTTTTTAACTTGCTAAAAGATTTAATTGTATGTTGATCAAGTTTTTTACCTTTAGGTGAAAGATAAATAATCTTATCTTTTAAAGTAACATTCTTATCTAATGCAGCAGCAACCACATCTGGCTTCAAAAGCATCCCGCTACCACCACCAAATGGAGTATCATCAACCGTACGATTACTATCAAAAGCGTAATCTCTTATATTTATTACTTCAAGACTCCATATTTTATTCTCTCTTGCTTTTTTGTATATTCCAACATCAAGCAATCCTGGAAATAAATCTGGGTACAGAGTAAATAATTTTACTTGTAACATTTTTAAACCTTAGTTTAAGCTTTAGGTTCTTCCTTTTTAGGCTCTTCCTTTTTAGCTTCTGCTTTAGGTTCTTCCTTTTTAGGTTCTTCCTTTTTAGGCTCTTCCTTTTTAGCTTCTGCTTTAGGTTCTTCCTTTTTAGCTTCTGCTTTAGGTTCTTCCTTTTTAGGTTCTTCCTTTTTAGCTTCTGCTTTAGGTTCTTCCTTTTTAGCTTCTGCTTTAGGCTCTTCTTTGCTTTCTTCGCCTGCTTTTTTTCTCTCTTTTTTAGGAATTGCTTTATTAGGATTGTTGCCTGGTTTAGGCATTGGCATTATTTGTGCCTCTCCTAAAATTCTAGAAACTCTTAGAGTTGGTTGAGCTCCTTTGCTCATCCAATACTTAACTCTTTCTGCTTCTACTTTTATTCTTTCTTTTTTGTCTTTAGGAAGCAAAGGATTGTAAGAACCAATTTTTTCGATAAATTTACCATCTCGCGGGTATCTGCTATCGGCTATAACTATTTTATAGACTGGTCTTTTTCTAACCCCTCCCATTGATAGTCTTATTTTTAACATTTTATACCTTTCATTTTAGTTGATTGAGCATTTCATCTGGTATCATTCCAGATGGAATTTTTTTTCCTTGTGACATCTTTTTCATCATATCTGACATCATTTTAAATTGTTTTAAAAGTTTATTTATTTTCGAGACATCTACTCCAGCACCTTTTGAAATTCTTTTTCTTCTAGAGCCGCTGATAATTTTTGGATTCTCTTTTTCTTTTTTAGTCATTGATAAAATTATAGCTTCGTTTTCAATTAACATTTTCTCATCAATATTTGCTTGATCCATTTTAGCTTTCATTTTATTTACACCCGGTAGCATCGACATGACGCCTTCCATACCACCCATTTTTTTCATTTGTCTTAACTGGGACAAATAAGTATCCATTGTAAATATTCCTTTTTTTAATTCCTCTTCAGTTTCTTTGATTTTTTCTTCACTTAAATTCTGTGCTGCTTTTTCAACTAAAGTTACAACATCGCCCATTCCAAGAATTCTATTTGCCAACCTATCTGGATGAAACATTTCAAAGTCTGAGACTTTTTCCCCGACTCCAATATATTTTATTGGTTTTCCAGTAACCTGCTTCATGCTTAAAGCAGCTCCACCACGTGCATCTCCATCAACTCTAGTTAAAATAATTGATGAAAGATTTACTGCTGTATCGAATTCTTTGGCTATGTTCACAGCTATTTGACCTGTTAAAGAGTCTGCTACTAAAATTGTTTCAACAGGATTTGTTATCTCTTTAATTTGTTTAATCTCAGACATCATTGGTAGATCAATTTGCGTTCTTCCAGCTGTGTCAAAAATTATGACATCTGAGCCATTTAAATTAGCTGCATTGAGTGCTCTTTTACTTATATCCAGAGGTTGTTGATTGTCGACAATTGGCAAACATTGTATATCATTCTTCTCGGCTAATAATTTTAGTTGTTCTTGAGCAGCTGGCCTATATACGTCTAGACTTGCTACCATTACTTTTTTTTTGTGTTTATTTTGAATAAGTGAAGCTAGTTTTGCTGCAGAAGTTGTTTTACCTGAACCCTGCAACCCAACTAAAAGTATTGAAGTAGGTGGAACAGCTTTTAGATTTATTTCTTCATTTTTAGATCCTAAAATAGATACAAGTTCATCATAAACTATCTTTACTATCATTTGGCCTGGAGAAGTTGACTTGATAATTTCCTGACCAATAGCCTTTGGTTTTACGTTTGAAATAAATTCTTTAACAACTGACAATGCCACATCGGCTTCTAAAAGAGCTAAACGTATTTCTTTTAAACCCGAGTCAACTTGCTCTTCTGTAAGAGAAGGAGCACTTTTTAATTTAGAAAAAATACTTTCTAATTTATTAGTTAAATTTTCAAACATTTTTATAACACCCAACACCTATCGCACTAGTGGGCGAACCTTCGCTGACTAGTGTCGACACTCTTGTTTTCAAGAGCACCGCAAAGACTTGTGTATTTGCGGAAAGTGACCGGAAAGTACAATTTGGGGTTTTAAAAGTCAATGAATAATTATACTAATCAAATATGGCAACGATTAACGCGTATAAAATGGATGGGCTAGGTAATGACTTTATCATAATCGATAGAGGAAAAAATCATATCGAGCTATCAAAAGATAAAATTATAGAATTAGGAAAAAGGTCGAATATCGGATTTGATCAAATAATTTATATTGAAAAAGAAATTGAAAATTCATTTCCAATAAAAATTTTTAATTCTGATGGAGGAGAGGTAGAAGCTTGTGGAAATGGAAGCAGATGCGTAGCTTATTTATTAGGAGAAAAAAATAATTCGAAATCTATAAAAATTAAAACAAATAATAGAACCCTAAATGCTGAAATTGTAGGTGAACGCTCTGTAAAATTAAATATGGGCAAACCATTATTTAATTGGGAAAAAATTCCATTAAGTAAAAATTTAGATCATAAAAAAATTTCTATTGATATTGACGGTAAGTCTTTTGAAAATGGTTTTTGTGTTAATGTTGGTAACCCACATATAATTTTTTTTGTAAAAGATTGTATGAATGTTGATTTAAAAACTTTGGGTCCAAAAATTGAAAATCATAATCTTTTCCCTGAACGAACAAATGTTACTTTTGCTCAGATAGCAGAAAATAATTTGATTAAAATAAATGTTTGGGAAAGAGGCGCGGGCCTTACTAAAGCTTGCGGCACTGCTGCTTGTGCTACGGCTGTAGCAGCCTATAAAAATAAATTTGTTGGTAATAAAGTTGATATTCAATTCAAAGAAGGCCCTTTAAAAATAGAGATAGACGATGAGGATAATATCTTCATGACCGGTCCTGTTTCTGAAATCAAAAATTTAGAATTAGAAATTTAGTATGGGGTTATTTGATAAATTTAAAACTGGTCTTGGAAAAAGCTCTTCTGGGCTTGCAGATGGGATAAAAAATATTTTTTCAACAAAAAAAATAGACACAGAAATTTTAGATGAGTTTGAGGAATTGCTTATTTCTTCTGATGTAGGAACTGAAGTTGCTAAAGAACTTAAAAAAGATTTTGAAACTTTTAAAGTAGATAAAAAATTAGAAGATCATAAAGAAATTTTAAAACTATTAGCTGATAAATTAGCAATTGATCTTCAAAAGTATGAGAAAGACTTAAGCATGATGGGAAACGCTAAATCAGCAGTTATTGTAGTGTCAGGAGTTAACGGCGTAGGAAAAACTACTAGTATTGGTAAACTTGGAAAATATTTTAAAAATAATAATCGATCTGTTGTTTTTGGTGCAGCCGACACTTTCAGAGCGGCAGCCATAGATCAATTGCAGGTTTGGGCAGCCAGAATTAAAGTAGATATAATAAAATCCGAAATTAATAGTGATCCTGCATCCGTTGCTTTTAAAACTGCAGAATTTGCAAAGAAAAATGAAATTGATGTAGCTTTAATCGATACAGCTGGAAGACTTCAAAATAAAAAAAATTTAATGGAGGAGTATAAAAAAATAATTAATGTTTTAAAAAAAATTGATCAATCTTATCCTAATGAAGTTATCTTAGTAATTGATGCAACAACTGGACAAAACGCACTTAATCAAGTTGAGGAATTTAGTAAAATTCATAATCTAACTGGTTTAATTATAACAAAACTAGATAGCTCAGCAAAAGGTGGGATTGTATTAGCTGTCTGTAAAAAATATAATCTTCCAATTGTTGCGATAGGAATGGGTGAAAAAGAGGATGACTTGCATCCCTTCAATGCAGAATATTTTTCAAAAGCTTTGTTAGGAATTGAAGTTTAGAATTACTTTTACTGCATTAAGTAAATCATCATTGAACTCCATCATATGATCATCTTCTTCTGAAAAATATTTATATTTTGGCTCATTAGCCATTTGATAAAGTTTTTCTCCCATAAAAAAAGGTACGATATTATCTTTTTTTCCATGCATTATTAAAATCGGGATCTTAATGTTTTTTATCTTTTTAATTGAGTCATATCTATCTTTAAGTAAAAGATTTACGGGTAAGTATGGATAATAAATTTTTGCAGCATCTGCTATTGATGTAAATGGAGACTCTAGAACGATGCCGTGAAAAGAATTACTTTGTGCTAATTCTGTAGCAACGCCAGTACCCAATGATTCACCATATAATATTATATCTTTATTGTTTATGCCTTTTCTATTTAACCACTCAATCGATTTCCTTGCATCTTGATAGAGATTTTTTTCTGTAGGTTTGCCAGGATTATTACTAAATCCTCTCCATGATATAAGCAAAACATTTGAATTTAGATTATTTAACTTATTAAGTTTATGAATTCTATTTGAAAGATTGCCTGCATTACCATGAAAAAAAATTATTGTTTTTGATTTTTTAAGATTTTTTTCAATAAACCAAGATTTGATTTTTATGTCTTGTTCAACTTCTATAAATACTTCTTTGTAATCAAATTCAATCGTATCTCCTGCATAATTATTTTCCTTTGGATGATAAAGAAGATTTCTTTGATAAAAATAAACAAAAATCATAACTAAAATGTAAGCTAGTATTATTGCTGGTATGATCGAGTATAAATATTTCATGTTTTAATTTTTCTTGCTAGATAAACTCCTAGGAACACTAATGCTGCCCCGTAATAATGAAAGTTCATTAATGTTTCATCAAATAATATTATTCCATAAATAGCAGAATAAATTGAAAAAATATAAAGCGTAAATCCTGCTAGAGATGTGCCAACATATTTTTGCACCTTCGTATATAAAGTAAAAGCAATTATACCGGGTGAAATAGCCGCAAATAAAACCCAGAAAATAAAACTATCATTAAAATTTGTGTCAAAAAAATAAATTTCCTCCAAAAGATAAAAAGGAAATAATGAGATCGCACCAAAAAATGCTATTAATGTAAATCTACCCATAAGACTAAAATTGCTTTTCCAATTCAGTAAGTATATTGAGTACACAGCCCAACCAATAGCGGCACCGACCATCCATAAGTCTCCAGTGGTAAATTTAAAATTTAATAATAAATCAATTTTTCCTTTACTGATAATAGTTAAAACTCCTGCCAAACAAATAATTAATCCTATAATTCTTGAGAGATTAATTTTATCTTTAAAAAACATAACTGATAAAATTATTATGAATATGGGAGATGAAGTGTATATAATTCCCATATTTGCCATAGTCGTTGACATACCAGCAATAAAAGGGAAAGCGCCACAAACACCACAGCCCATCGAACCTAAAAAAAATAATTTCCAAAATTCTTTATTAAAATCTTTTTTTTTTCTGAAAATTTCATTTAAAAAAAAAGGTGCTAATATTAGAAAAACTGTTAGCCACCTCCAGAAAGCTAATGAAATCGGTGGAACATATTCTACTCCTCCACGGGCTACAATAATATTAGTAGCCATAAATATTGGCTGAACTAGTAGTAGAAAGTAGGGGAAATAAGAATTATTTCTTATCGAAGAAGGCTTCATAGAACATCATTACAATTACCATTCCCATAAGTAGATAGACTGGTAACACGTCAAAAAAACCAATCATCATTGATCTTGTAAGAGTTGTTGCTAAGCCAATAAGAAAAGCTGTGCAAAGAAATACTCCGATTATAATTGTTATTTTATCTTTCATCTTTACAATTTTTTTCTAACCAATTAGCTGATCCCAAGAATCTTAAGTCATCAAGCTTGTCACCAACTAATTGAACACCTAATGGTAAGTCATTTTCTCCAGTAAGTAAAGGTAATGAAATCGCTGGCAAGCCAAGATATGTCCATACTTTTTGAAAGTCTGCACTTCCAGTTGACTTTAACCCTTTGTCTGCAACACCATTTGATGATGGTGTAATTACACCATGGTAATCCTCAAAAACTTCTTTATATGACTCATAACTTTGTCTCATAAAATCTATAGCATCTGCATACTCTTTTCCTGAATATTTTAACCCACGCGAAATGGCTTCTCTCATTTCTTTTGATAATTTTGATTTATCTTTTTTATAATAAACTTGAAAATTATTAGCCATATCAACCTCGTGAATTATTTGATGATATCTTGGTATGTCGTCGAAATAAGAAGGCGTATCGAAAACTTCTATATTCTTTTTTAAATTTTTTATTAAAAATTCGAAAGCTTGCTGTGATTTTTTATTTATATTTTTCCAATTTTTTGTTTTATAAAAAATAAATTTTGGCTCAAAAACTGGTCCTTTATCACATGCATCAAGCATCTTATCTGCAGCAAAATATATTGTTGAAGGGTCATATAAGTCTTTTCTAATTAATGATTTAGCTAATAACGCAACATCTTTTACTGTTTTTCCAAAAACTCCAATTGTATCTAATTTATCTGAAACTTTTAAAACTCCATTTCTAGAAATTAAACCATATGATGGCTTGTAGCCTACAACACCACAGTAAGAAGCCGGTCTAATTACTGACCCCCCTGTTTGAGATCCAATAGATAAATGAGCCATGTGAGATGCTATGACTGCAGCAGATCCGCTAGAAGATCCCCCAGGTGTTCTTGAATAATCGTGAGGATTTTTAGTTTTAGGTGGAAGTATATAAGCTAATTCACACGTTACCGTTTTACCCATAATTATAGCACCAGCATTTTTCAGCATATTTACAATTTCAGAGTCTTGAGAAGTTGACATTTTTTTTCTAAAAACAGTCCCGCACTCAGTTGGCATATCATACGTGCCAATTATATCTTTAACAGCGACAGGCATCCCGTGTAAAGGACCCAGAGGTTTACCAGACTTTCTGTAGTTGTCAGCTTCCTCTGCTTTTTCTATAAGAAGTTTTTTATCTATGAATTGCCAAGCTTGAACGTCTTTTTCAAATTTTTTTATTCTGTCTAAGTAAGCGTTGCATAATTCAACTGAAGTTATTTCACCTGATTGAAGCTTTAATGAAAGTTCGTAAGCACTTAAAGATGATACATCAATCATTTATCTTAATTAGCAAATAATGTGTCAGGCAACCAAAGCGCTATCCCTGGAAACATATACATTAAAAACATTGCTAAAATCACTATTGCAAGGAAAGGCATTATCCCTTTAAAAATATCTAACAGTTCTACATTTTTTGACTGAACCCCTTTTAAGTAATAAGCGGACATGGCCATGGGTGGCGTCAAAAATGATGTTTGTAAATTTAATGCAATAAGCATTGCAAAGAAATAAGGGTTTACTCCAAAAAATTCTACGAGCGGTAAAAAAATTGGAACGAAAATAATTAATATTTCTGTCCACTCTAACGGCCAACCTAATAAGAAAATAATGATTTGCGTAATTACTAAGAACTGCCAAGGTTGTAGGTTCATAGATTTAAAGAAGTGTTCAAATACTTCATGCCCTCCTAAATAAGAAAACACTGAGGCGAATGTCCAAGAACCGATAAATAGCCACATAATCATTGCGGTTGTCTTTGCAGTAAGGAATACAGACTCTTTAAAATTTTTCCATTTAAGGGTTTTATAAAAATAAGATAAAACTAATGAACCAAAAGCACCTACAGCTGCTGCTTCAGCTGGAGTTGCAAGCCCTCCTAGTATTGTTCCTAAAACCAAAATAATTAGAGAGAACAATGGTAAAAAAGATACTAATACCTCTTTTAAAATTACTGACCTTGGAGGTATCTCTTCTTTCGGAGGTTTCGGAGCTATTGAAGGGTTGAAATAAGCTAATGTAATTGCATACATAATGTAAAGACCAGCAAGCAATAATCCTGGAAATATTGCTGCAGCAAATAATCGTAGTGGCGATAACTGAGCTATCACTGAATAAACGATTAACATAATACTTGGTGGTATTAGAATACCTAAACATCCGCCCGAACAAATTACGCCAGATGCAAACTTTTTATCATAGCCAGCTCTAATCATCGCAGGCCAAGCAAGTAATCCCATCAAAGTTACTACAGCACCAATAATTCCAGTAGCTGTTGAGAACAAAGCACATGTAATTAAAGCAGCCACAGCCATTGATGCTGGAAGTCTATGTGACGCCAATCTTATTGCAAAAAATAATCTTGATACAATTCCTGCTCTTTCAACTAAGTAACCCATGAATAAAAATAAGGGGACTGCAGTAAGAACCGTATTATCCATAACAGTGTATGTATTTTGTACAAACAGCTGAAAAATTCTATTATCAAAGAGATGCTCCATTCGAGTAGGATCAAAATAAGCGTAATATCCAAAGCCAACTCCCATAGCCATTAAAGTAAATGCAATAGGGAAACCTAATAAAACTGCAAATAGGAAAATTCCCATCATTAAAATTGCAATTTCTGGATTAGTTAAACTAAATAACATCTTTTTGATCCTCGTCTTGTGCTGTTCTCATTAATATTTTTTCTGTTTCCTCGGCAACAACCATTCTAGCTGGCCAGTGACCTGTTTGAATGCAAATGATTGATCTACAAACTTCGCTGATCCCTTGTATTATTAATAAAAATCCTGCAGCTGGTATTAAAGATTTTGCCATGTAAATTTGTATTTGAGCTGGACTATTCCAACTGGTTTCTTTTATCTTCCAAGCTAAGGCTGCATACTCATAACCATAAAAAGCTAAAGCTAGCACGCCAGGAAAAAAGAAAATAAAATATAAAACTAAATCTATGTAACCTTGAGTTCTTGGTTTGAACAGGCGGTAAAGAACATCTCCTCTTACATGTGCTTCGGTAGAAAGTGTGTAAGCACCTGCCATCATAAATATTGCGCCGTACATTTGTAAACTGAAATCAAAATTCCAAAGTGTAGGGGCGTTAAACGCATAAGCCATTACAACTTCATAACAAGTTCCACCCATTAATATTACAATACACCAAGAAAAAGCTTTACCCACTGAAGTGCTTAAAGTGTCTGCAAAATGAATGAATCCCCTCATAAGAAAATGAAACTATTCTAATTTTTCGATTTTTTCCATAAAAAAAGGGGGCGATAAACGCCCCCTAAATTTTATT
>ATTF01000021.1 GCA_000419545.1 Candidatus Pelagibacter ubique HIMB058 | reverse complement strand
TTATAATATAAATAAAAAATTAAATAACTATATTTTAACATCAAATAAAATTGCTTACGGCAAAAGTAAAATTTTGATTGGAATTTATGATGCAGCTAATTTAGTTCAGTCAAAAATAATAGACTTGGAAGATCACGGGCACTTAGAGGAATTCAATAAGAATCTAATTGAAGCTGATCCATTGTTATATTCTGCAAAAATTTGGTATGCGAAATCTTTACTCTCTAATAATCATGTTGAAAGAGCAATTGAACAAATTGATGAAGCGATTAAAATTTCTCCAATAGAGGACGAGCCTTATAGATTGGGAGTTTTTATTGCTTTAAAATATAAAAATAGGGACTTATTAAAAAAATTTTGTAAAAATTATAAAATTTCAGAATTTGGAGGTCGGCAAAAAAGATATAAAAACACTTTGTTTACCGGATTAAACTTAAATAAATTTGGAATTAAATTTTACAATAAAAAAAATGACCGGTTGAATAATGAAATTTATACTCACAGCGGAATAAATTTAGGAAAATTTGATGATTATGAGATAACCCCAAGCGAGCCAGTAGATGTAGAAAATTTAAATCTTTATTTTTCTTTTAACGCTGGCACTTCTCTTGAGATTAAGAAAATAACTTTGTACTTTCAAAATGATAAAGAAGAAATAAACATTAACGATTTAATTATAGATTCAAATAATTCATTTTTTAATCCTGAAAATAATAAAAAATTAATTTTTACTTTAGATGATGATGAAGTGGTAAGAATTTATTTGAACAAAGAAGTAAAAAATGTACAAAAAGTTTTAATTAATATGAAAATAGACAAAATGAACATAGTTAATAATTGTAGTATCTAAATGAAGAAATTATTTAAAAAAATTTTTCTTTTTATTTTTCCGGTTTTTTTAATTAGTTTTTTTATTTTTTCATATAAAGTTGTTTCTTTAGATTTTAAATTTGGTCATCAAACTTCGTTGGTTTATCAAAAACCTTTTCCATGGCAAAAGTACCTTGTGTTGAGTGAATTAAAAAAATTTAAAAGTAAAATATTTTTAAACGAAAATTTTGAAAATATAGAACGCATTAACTTTTATATAAATGAACAAGATCAAAGAAAATTATTAAGAAACACGCCAAACTCTACAAAAGAGTGGGTTAATGCCCAGATTTTAAAACCTAACTCAAAATTGCAGCAAATACAATTAAGATATCGCGGAGATAATCCTGCAAATTGGTTAAAGTTTAAAAAAACATTTCGAATTAAAACTAAAAAAAATGAATTGATTGATGGATTTAGAAGATTTGATTTTTACACGTTAAAGGCTGAGCAGTTTTTCCCTTATATAATTTCTGAAAAAATGAATTTAATAAATCAGTCTGCAAAACTTTATGAGGTTTATATTAACGGTGAGTCTCATGGTCTGTATGTAAGACATGAAAAAATGGATGAATTATTTTTGCGAAAAAATAAAATAATGCCGGTTAACTTGTATAAAGGATCTAACAATAATGTAGCAGCTCATATTGGTCTCAATCAAAATTTGTTCAATAATGCCGAAATGTGGACTAAGTTAGCAATTTTTAACCAACAAGAATTAAAAGATAAAAGCGATCTGGAAAAATTTTTTTTTAGTTTAAATAGCAACAAATTAGATGCATCTTTAAATGGGTACATAGATATAGATTATTTTTCAAGATTTGAGGCATTTTTAACTCTAACACAAAATGATCATCATTGGTGGAAAGACAATATGAGGTTAATAGTTGATCCTTGGAATGGATATGTAACTCAAATATTAACTGATCCATTAACACGAAAATATGAAAATTTTTATATTGATTTTGCTGCAAATGATTTAAGTGCATATTTAAACAAAAATACTGAATTTATTCATAAAAAATATAATTGGCTCTATTATTACATTAAACAAAAAAATATTTTTAATGATATTTCAATCTATGTTGAAAATTTAAATTCAGATTTATCAAAAGCAGATAAAAAAGAACCTTACGATACTAGATTAAACATAAAAGACTCTTTTGCTCTAGAAGTGCAATCACTTAAAAAAAATTCAGAAAAAATATTGGATATTTTAACGTCCAACCCAAAAAGCACATGGGGTGAGAGAAATCACGGTTTTCAAATGATTGTTGAAGACCTAACTCCAGTGAGTGATTTACAATTAGAATTTGGAAACAATAAGCCCGAGTGGATTGGTATAGACCTAAATTATGATGGTAAGATAACTAATAATGAACCTAAATTTTTTTCAGAAACACAAAATAAAATATTTACTCTACCAATTACTTTTTATGCAAATAGAGTTAAAAAAACTCAAAATCATTCATTTATAGATCATGATTTAGAAATTAATTTTGGAAAAACTCAACTGAATCTAATTTCAAGCAATAGCAATAGTCCTTTAAAAATAAAAAGTAAAAATATTTTTACAAAAAAAAACTTTTTGGTTAAAAAAGATAATAAATCTTTAGGGGCTCATATAAATCAAAGAAATCAAATCATTTTTGAAGAAAAAAAAGTAAAAGAAAATTTGATTATACTGGATGGAGAAATTTTAGTAGAAAATGATTTAATTTTTCAAGAAAGAGTTCTAATAAATCCAGGAACAATATTCAAAATAAAACCAGGGAAAAATATTATTTTTAAAAACAACTTGATAGCTGAAGGAACAAAAGAAAAGCCAATAATTTTTAAAAAATTCGAAGGAGAAAAAAATTGGGGAACTATTGCAATCATGGGAAAAGAAAGCAAAAACTCAATTATTAGCCATGCCACGTTTCATGATGGTAGTGGAGGCTATCATAATCAATACAAATTTATTTCTATGTTTTCATTACATAATACTAAAAATATAAATATTCACGATTGTGAATTTTCCTCAAATTTAGATTATGACGACACTGTTCATATAATTTACTCAGATAATATTAATTTTAAAAATATCAAGATTTTTAAAGCGTTGAGTGATGCAATAGATATCGATATTTCAAACAAGATCACAATTGAAAATATTTTAATTGAGTCTCCAGGTAATGATGGGATAGATTTTATGGAGTCTGAGGGAAAAATAATTAATGCAAATATAAATTTTTCAAAAGATAAAGCAATATCAGTTGGCGAAAACTCAAGAGTAGAAATTTTCGAGTCAAAGTTAGAAAACAATAATATAGGAATAGCTGCTAAAGATGCGTCTTTTGTTAAAATCCATAATTCAATAATTAATAATAATAAAACTCAGATCGCTGCATACGCAAAAAATTGGAGATACGGAAAAGGTGGCGAAATAAATGTAATAAATTCGAAAATTATTGCTAAACAAAATAATTTTAATACTAGCTTTGACCCAGGAACTAATGAAGATAAAAACAACAAAGATTTAGTTCAAAATTCTAAAATAAAAATGTTTAATACAGAGATTCAAGGCTTAACAAAAACAGAAGGTAAAATTTTTTTTGATAAATAATCAATCTCTAACAAGATACGAATTTAAATATTTTGTCAGCAATAATATTGCAAATTCAATATTTGAAATTGCACAAAATTTTATGAATTTAGATAAATTTGCCTCAAATGCTAAAAGCAAGTCTTACTTTGTAAGATCATTATATTTTGATAATTCACAGTATGATAATTTTTTTGAAAAGGTAGATGGGATGCAAGTAAGAAAAAAGTATAGATTAAGAACTTATGAGAATAGATTCAATAATAAATCAAATTTTTATTTAGAAATGAAAGGTAGGAAGCAAGACAGGATAATAAAAAAAAGAGTAAAAATTAAAAATGAAGATTTAGAATATTTTTATTCTTTTAAAAATATGAACAAACTACATTTAAAATATAATAATGATCTTATAAATGATTTTATTTTCAGTGAAAAAAGAAAAAAAATTAAACCAAAAATTCTAGTAGATTATTCGAGAAAACCTTTAATAAACAAATATGGACTTTATTTTAGATTAACTTTTGACACTAATATTGTTGTTTCTAAATCAAACAGTCTATTTAATGAGAAAAGCTTTTTTTTTCCAATTAAATATTGTCCAGGATCTACTATTTTAGAGGTAAAATTTGAAAGAAGTATCCCAGCATGGTTTCATAGAGTTATACAGAGTTTTGGCTTAAATCGAAGATCGATTTCTAAATTTGTTATTGGAGTATGTGAGTGTAAAGAAAATAAAGATTCATCCGACTAAACTAAAATTTATCATATATTTGGTGCGGTCGGAGAGACTCGAACTCTCACGGGAAACCCACACGCCCCTCAAGCGTGCCTGTCTACCAATTTCAGCACGACCGCAATATTTATGCGACAATAAAGGAATGACAATTTAACCTCAAGTTGGTAAGTTAGAATTAGTATGTCTGCACAGCAACAAAATACAGCAAATTCACAAGATATTTATAAAAAGATATCAAAATTTGTTCCTGAGAATGAATGGAAAATTCATGCACCTCTTATTGATAAAATTAATAGATTAAAAAAAGAAAAGAACACAATCATACTTGCTCATAATTATCAGACACCTGAAATTTATCACGGTGTAGCAGATATTGCTGCGGACTCGCTTGCTTTAGCTGTAGAGGCTTCAAAAACTTCTGCTGATAAAATTATTATGTGTGGAGTTCACTTCATGGCTGAAACGGCAAAATTAATGAACCCAACAAAAAAAGTTTTTTTACCAGACATGCAAGCAGGATGCTCACTTGCTAGCTCAATTACAGGTGAAGATGTGAGATTATTAAAACAAAAATATCCGGGTGTTCCAGTAGTGTCATACGTTAACACATCTGCTGATGTGAAAGCTGAAACAGATGTATGTTGTACTTCTGCAAATGCTGTTAAAGTAGTTGAGTCTTTAAATGTTGATAAAGTAATTTTTCTTCCTGATCAATATTTAGCAGATTACGTAGCTAAGAATACAAAAGTTAAAATTATTTCATGGAAGGGCACTTGTATTGTTCACGAACAATTTACAGGTAAAGAAATTGAAGAAATCAAAAACCAAAATCCTGGAATCAAAGTAATTGCACACCCTGAATGTCCACCTGATGTAATTGAAGCATCTGACTTTGCTGGATCAACTTCAGGGATGATCAAATATGTAAAAGAAAATCAACCAAAAAAAGTTATGTTAGTAACAGAGTGCTCAATGAGTGACAACGTAGAAGCTGATAACCCAAATGTATCTTTTATTAAACCATGTAATCTTTGTCCGTATATGAAAAAAATTAGTCTTGAAAAAATCTTAGACTGTTTAGAAAATGATACTAATGAAATTGTTTTAGATAATAAGACTATTGAAGCTGCAAGAAAATCTGTAATTAGAATGACTGAAATCGGTCGTTAGATCAGTGCAAAAATTAAGTCAAACTTATATTAAATCTCTAGTTAAAAAAGCTCTAAATGAAGATTTAAAGCCTAGAGGTGATATCACAACTAATTTAGTAAAATTTAATAATAAAAAAACTAAAGCTCAAATTATAGCTAAACAAAATGGAGTAATTGCGGGGTTAGAGTTTTGTAAAATTGCATTTAAATTAGTAGGTAAAGAAGCTATTTTTGTAAAAAAAGTTGCAGATGGGACTAAAGTAAAAAAAAATAAAGTAATTGCAGAAATAAAAGCTAAAATTAAAACTATTTTAATTGCAGAAAGAACCGCTTTAAATTTTCTAAATCACGCATCAGGAATTGCTACATTAACAAATGAGTTTGTTAAAAAAGCTGGTAAAACAAAAATATGTTGCACAAGAAAAACTACGCCTAACTTAAGAACTCTTGAAAAATATTCAGTCAAAAAAGGCGGAGGTCATAATCACAGGTATAATTTGAGCGATGAGATATTAATTAAAGAAAATCATATTAGCGCTTCTAATAATTTGAGAGAATTAGTTAAAAAAGCTATTAAAACTAATAAGGTTGTAACTGTTGAAATAGAAAACATTAACCAACTTAAGAGCATCATTGATCTCAAATTTAAGAGAGTTTTATTAGACAATATGAGCATTCAACAATTAAAAAAATGTTTAAATCTTTGTAAAAATAAATTCCAAACTGAATATTCTGGAAACGCTACACTTCAAAATATTAAAAAAATCTCTAAAACCGGAATTGATAGAATATCAGTGGGAGCTATAACCCATAGCTCTATATCGTTTGATAGCAGCTTACTATTTGGATAATTCTGCTTGTGCAGCAGCTAATCTTGCGACAGGAACTCTAAAAGGTGAACAAGAAACATAATTCAAGCCAACTCTAGAACAAAATTCAATACTTTTGGGATCACCACCATGTTCACCACAAATACCAAGTTTAATTTTCTTATTTGTTTTTCTGCCTCTTGATGAAGCCATTTCTACTAACTCTCCTACTCCACTTTGATCTATGCTTACAAAAGGATCTTCATCAAAAATTTTATTATCGATGTAGTCGTTTAAAAATTTTCCAGAGTCATCTCGGCTTATTCCTAAAGTTGTTTGAGTTAAATCGTTAGTTCCAAAACTAAAGAAGTCAGCATGCTTTGAAATAGACTTTGCCTGTAAAGCAGCTCTAGGTAATTCAATCATAGTGCCAACCATATAGTCTAGTTTTGTTTTATTTTGATCTTCAATCTCTTTACCGATTTTATTAACTAATTTTCTTAAAATTTTTAATTCAGTTTCTGTAGAAACCAAAGGTATCATGATCTCAACAAAAGCAGATTTAACTTTTTCCTTTTTAAGTTCAACTATTGCCTCAAAAATAGCTCTGCATTGCATCTCGTATATTTCGGGAAAAGAAATACCAAGTCTGCAGCCTCTATGACCTAACATTGGGTTTTCTTCATGAAGCTCAGATATTCTATCTTTAACCTCTTTTGCAGAAAGGTTTAATGATCTTGCGACTTCTTCTATATCTTTTTCTGCTTTAGGCAAAAATTCATGTAATGGTGGATCTAACAATCTTACAGTAACAGGTAAACCTGACATCACCTTAAAAATCTTTTTAAAATCTTCTTTTTGATAAGGTAGCAATTTATCTAAGGCACTGTCTCTATCTTCTTTCGATTTCGATAAAATCATTTGTCTTACAGATAAAATTCTTTCTTCATCAAAAAACATGTGTTCAGTTCTGCACAATCCAATGCCTTCAGCTCCAAATTCTCTAGCTGTTTTACTATCTGTTTCTGTTTCTGCATTAGTCCTTACTTTTAATTTTCTAAATTCATCTGCCCATTTCATAATTGTTGAAAAGTATCCTGATATTTCTGGTTGAACAGTTGGCACCAATCCTTTCATGACTTTACCACTTCCACCGTCTATCGTAATAACATCACCTTCTTTAATTATAACTTCACCCGCTTTAAATTGTTTTAATTCATAGTCGATTGTTATTTCACTTGAACCTGAAACACATGGTCTACCCATGCCTCTTGCTACTACTGCAGCATGACTTGTCATTCCTCCTCTTGCCGTAAGAATTCCTTTAGCCGCATGCATTCCATGAATATCCTCTGGTGAAGTTTCTAATCTTACTAAAATAGTGTCTTGCATCATCCCATTTAATTTTTCTGCTTCATCAGCAGTAAAAACAACTTTTCCACTTGCTGCCCCAGGAGATGCAGGTAAACCAGATGCAATAATTTCTTTTTTGACTTTATCGTCTAGTGTTGGGTGTAATAAAGTGTCTAAAGTATTTGGATCAATTCTTTTAATCGCTTCTTTTTTTGAAATTAATTTTTCTTTAACCATATCGACTGCAATTTTAATTGCAGCTTTGGCTGTTCTTTTTCCTGATCTAGTTTGCAACATCCAAAGCTTATTATTTTCAACTGTAAACTCGATATCTTGCATATCTTTGTAATGATTTTCCAATTTTACGAAAACTTTTGCTAGCTCTTTATAAACTTTAGGCATTGCCTCTTCCATTGATGGATCTTTTGAACCAGATTCTTGTTTAGCTTTCTTTGTAATGTATTGAGGTGTTCGCGTTCCTGCTACTACATCTTCACCTTGGGCATTAATTAAAAATTCACCAAAAAAAGAATTATCGCCAGTAGATGGATTTCTAGTAAAAGCAACACCTGTTGAACAATCGTTACCCATGTTACCGAAAACCATTGCTTGAACATTTACTGCAGTTCCCCAATGATCCGGAATTTGATTTAATTTTCTGTATGTTTTTGCTCTTTGACTATCCCAAGATAAAAATACTGCATTTACTGCTCCTAGTAATTGCTCTTTTACGTCTTGTGGGAAATTAATTTTTTTTTCTTTTTTAACTAAATCTTTAAAATTTGTTATCAAACCGTCCCAATCACTCTCATCTAAATCTGTATCTAGCAATACACCTTTTGTTAATTTGTAATTATCTATTAGCTCTTCAAACAAGTGTCCTTCGACTCCAAGAACAACGTTGCTATACATTTGTATAAATCTTCTATAGCTATCTTTTGCAAATCGACCGTTCGAGGTTTTCTTTTTTAATGACTCTACTGTTTTATCATTAAGACCGAGATTCAAAATCGTGTCCATCATACCAGGCATAGAAATTCTAGCTCCTGATCTAACTGACACTAATAAAGGATTTTTAAGATCACCAAACTTCTTTTTAGTTTTCTTCTCAATATTTTTAAGCTCTGCTTCGATATTTTTAATTACACTTTTAGGAAGTTTTTTCTTATTCTTATAAAAAAGATCACAAACATCTGTTGTAATAGTAAATCCAGGAGGAACAGGTAAACCCAATCTTCCCATCTCACCAAGATTAGCACCTTTGCCGCCTAAAATATTTTTTTTATTCTTTAATTTTTTTGCAGACTTATCATCAAAACTAAATACAACTTTTGCCATTACAGACCCTCTAATTTTGAAAAATCGATAAAAGTATCAAAAGTGTTACAAAACATTTTTAAGAGCTCTAATCGATTATTTTTAATATCTTGATTTTCATCATTTACTACCACATTGTCAAAAAAATTATCGGTAGATTCTTTGGTATCAGATAACTTTATTAACAAGCTTTCGTAATCTTTATTGGCATCTTTAACGGTAAAAGCCTTCCTAATTTCATTAATTTTTTCATGAAGAACTCTTTCTTCGTCTTTCCTAAACAAAACTGCATCTGGTCTTCCTGTGATACCTTTTCCAGCTTTATCCAAAATGTTTGATGCTCGTTTATAAGAACTAATCGCATTAAGTCCAATTCCTTTATTTTTATATTTATGAATTAAAATAGTTTTTGCATAAAGGTCTAAAAAATTATCACCAGCATGTGAACTAACTGCGGCTTCTATAATATCAGGTTTAATATTTTTTAACTTTAAAACATTTCTCATTCTTTCTTTAATAAAATCTAAAACCTCTTGTTCAGTTTTCTCATTTTTTATTTCAACACTTTGTTCCTGATATAGTCTTATTGCGTAACTAATTAGGTCTCTTAGTTTAAATGATAATTTATTTTCAATTATTATTCTAAGCAAACCGATTGCTGCCCGTCTTAAGGCAAAAGGATCTTTTGAACTTGTTGGTTTTTCATCAATTACAAAAAAGCCAACTAAAGTATCAATCTTGTCTACAATTGAAATTGAATAGCTAAATGGTTTTTTAGGTAGCGTCGATGTTAAACCAACAGGTAAGTAATGATCACTAACTGAGTTAGCAATATCCTCTTCAAATCCTTGTGCTAAGGCAAAATATTTTCCCATAACTCCTTGAAGTTCAGGATATTCCCCTACTAAATCTGAACATAAGTCGGATTTTGAAATTGAAGCTGCAACTTGAACTTTTTCTTTACTTATATTCAAGTCATCAGACAGAAAACCTGCTAATTGTCTTAGTCTTTGAGTTTTGTCATAAATAGTTCCAAGTTTTTCATAAAACGTAACTGATTTTAAATTTGCTATCTGTTTAATCAAATTTTTAGATCTATCTTTATCCCAAAAAAATTTAGCATCAGCTAATCTTGCTTCAACTACCCTCTTATTTCCCTCTGTAATGAATTTTTTTTCATCCTTTTTGTTTGCTACAACAAAAAAATTATTTGTTAATCTTTCTCTACTGTCAAAAATTGGAAAATATCTTTGGTGTTTTTCTAAAGTTGAAATAATAATTTCTTGAGGTATTTTTAAATAATCCTTATTGAAACTTACATGCAATAAATTAGGATCCTCTACTATATTTACAACTTCCTCTAATAAGTTTTTGTTAATTTTCTCTTTGTACTGTTTAGAATTTGAAATAGAATTTATCTTTTTGAGAATAATTTCCTCTCTAGCTTGGTGATCAACAATAATATTAAAAGTTTTAAGAAAACTTAAGTACTCCTTAAAATTATTAATTTTTTTAGATTTTATTATCAGATCTTGCTCAACGATTATTTCATCTGTTGTCTCTAAATGATCAAAGTTAAAAGAAAGTTTTTTATTATTAAATCTTGCAAATATTGATTGAAGAGGCCTTCCCCACATTAAGTTGTGATCAGACCATTTCATTGACTTTTTCCAGCTAATTGAACTAATAGCTTTAGGAATAATTTTGCTCAATAATTCCTCAACTAAAATTGATTTAGGTTGAGTTTTAATAAAATAAAATTTTCCTTTGTCGGTATCTTTTTCGATTAAATCTTGTTCTGATACTTTTTTTGCTTTCACAAAACCTTGTATGACTTGGTCAGGAGATCCTACTTTTGGTCCTTTAATTTCCTTAGCTGCTACTTTTATATTTTCGGCTATATCATTAGCTGAAAGGACCAGTCTTGTTGGAGAAGAGTATACTAATAAATCTTTGTATTTTATTTCATGCTCATTAAATGAACTCTCAATAAATTCTTTTAGCTGTGTTCTTGCTCCGATTTGAAGTTGAGGTGGAATTTCCTCACTATAAAGTTCCAATAAAAGTTCTGCCATAAACTAACTTTGAGAGCTTAACCATAGTGCGCCGCATCCTTTTGCAAGCTCTCTAATCCTGGTGATATAACCGGTTCTTTCTGCAACACCTATCACGCCTCGTGCATCTAATAAATTAAATATATGACTAGCTTTTAAACACTGATCATAAGCTGGAAGAGAAAGTTTTTTTTCTAGCAAAGATTTACATTCATTTTCTGTGCTTTCAAAATTTTTTAACAAAGCATCTGTATTCGCAAACTCAAAATTATAAGCTGAAAATTCTTTTTCGGCTTGAAAAAATACTTCTTTATATTTTACCCCTTCATTATTCCAATATAAATCAAAAACATTATTTTTTCCTTGAACAAACATGCAAAGTCTTTCCAGTCCATAAGTAATTTCTACTGGGACTGGTTTACACTCTATCCCTGTCATTTGTTGAAAATAAGTAAATTGTGTAATCTCCATTCCGTCACACCATACTTCCCAACCTAAACCTGCTGCACCTAAGGTTGGACTTTCCCAATCATCTTCAACAAAACGAATATCATGGTTTTTTACATCTATCCCTATAGTCGATAAACTTTTTAAATATAGTTGTTTAATATTTTTCGGGGAAGGTTTTATAATAACTTGATATTGATAATAATGTTGTAGTCGATTTGGATTTTCACCATACCTTCCGTCTGTTGGTCTTCTTGAAGGCTGAACATATGCAGCTTTCCAAGGCTTAGGTCCTAGAGATCTTAAAGTGGTAGCCGGATGAAAAGTTCCTGCCCCAACTTCCATATCGTATGGTTGTAAAATTACACAACCATTTTTTCCCCAAAAACTTTGAAGATTCATTATTATATCTTGAAAGGATAAAAAATTTAATTTTTTAGTTTTAGCTTTTTTTTTTACTGGCATTTACAAACCAAATTTTTGCCACATCGATTTTTCTTCAATAATGTTTGTGAGTTTTTCGACAGGATCTGGTATTGATGAAGATAGTTTCCTTGCAATAAATCCTTTTGGTTTTTCAAAATTTTTAATAATTACTTTTTCACCAAATTTTTCTTTTAAAATCTGATCTGCATTACCAATTCCGTCTATAAGTCCTAAGCCTAAAGCAGTTTTTCCTGTCCAAAATTCTCCAGTAAATATATTATTTTTTTCTGGATTTTTAAGTTTTGAACCTCTGCTAGTTTCAACAACTTTTATAAAATCTGCGTGTAATTCAAGCTGAATATTCTTTAAACGCTTAACATCTTCTTCTTTTTCTTCAACAAAGGGATCTAAAGTACTTTTATTTTTTCCCGCAGTATAAACTCTTCTCTCTACACCGATTTTTTGTATTAAATCTTTGAATCCAAATGAAGCTGAAATTACTCCGATTGAGCCAATTATAGAACTTGAATTTGCATATATTTCATCACCTGCGCATGAAATTAAATAACCACCTGATGCTGCAACATCCTCTGCAAAGATGATTACTTTAACTTTATTTTTTTCAGCTAATTGTCTTATATAGCTATAAATTAAATGAGATTGTACTGGAGATCCTCCAGGAGAATTAATCGACACCGCTACATGAGAGATTTTTTTTAAAGAAAAAGCTTTTTTTAAAATATCTCTTTGACCTGCTAAATCTATCCCTTTATTAAATCGACCTGCTGAACCAATAACCCCAGTTAGTCTTACGTGTGGAATAACAGTCTTTTTTTTAAAAAATGAAAACATAATTAGAAGTATTAATAAGACTTATAACAGTAATGAAATAAAAATTAATATTAAATTACGCTACTTATAGTTGAATCAGAGGTGCGTCACCAAGTTTACATTTAAAAATTTATTATTCAAAAAATCAATTATAAATAAAGTTTATGGGATCAGTTATACCGCTAAAAAAATCAGCAAATTCAGCTTACTTAGAGCTTAAAAACCTTCTTGGATATAAACTTCAAAAAGTAGAGAGTTTAATAGAGCAAAAGCTTAAAAGTGATGTTGATCTAATTGAGAAGATGAGTGAACACCATCTAAAATCTGGCGGTAAAAGATTAAGGGCCTTATTAACTTTAGAGTCTGCAAAACTAACTGGATACAAGGAAGATAATAGAGATATAAATTTAGCGGCTTGTGTAGAGTTAATTCATTCTGCAACTTTATTACACGATGATGTTATCGATGAAAGTTCATTAAGAAGAGGAGTTAAAACTACAAACTCAATTTGGGGCAATCAATCGTCAATATTAGTTGGCGATTATTTATTAAGTCGTTGTTTTGAAATTATGGTTCAAGACGGTGATCTCGAAGTGTTGCAACTTCTTTCGTCGACTTCTGCAAAAATAGCTCAAGGCGAAGTTTTACAGTTACAACATAAAGGTGAAGCTGATTTATTAGAAGAAACATATATCGATATTATTAATTTAAAAACCGCAGCCTTATTTTCTGCGGCAACAAAAACTGGTGCTTGTATTTCTGGAAGCAATGAAAAAGAAAAAAAAGCTCTAGAGTCTTACGGAAGAAATTTGGGCTTAGCTTTTCAGATTGCTGACGATGCCCTTGATTATTATGCTAAGGAAAAATTTTTTGGAAAAGAAATTGGGAAAGATTTTTTTGAGGGAAAAGTCACACTTCCTTTGATAACAATATTTCAAAAAGGGAATGAGGAAGAAAAAGAGTTCTTAACTGAAATAATGAAAAAAGACAAAAGAACTGAAGATGATTTTAGTGAAACATTAGCCTTAATTTTTAAATATAAAGCTGTAGAGGCAAGTCTTAAAAAGGCTGAGTACTTTGTAAATGTTTCTTATGATGCATTAGCAATATTTCCTGAAAGTGAAGATAAAAAAATTTTACAAAGATTAACTAATTTTAGTTTAAATAGATCTTTTTAGGGATAGAGAAGTTCTTTTTCCCATTTACCATTATTTTTTTTATAATTTAATCTTTCGTGAATTCTACCCTCTCCATCTACCCAGAATTCCACTTCATCAGGTAAAACTCTCCATCCAGACCAATGAGGTGGCCTCGGTACATTATTTTGGTCAGGATATTTTTTTTCAAACTCTTTTATTTTTGAAAGAAAAGTATCTCTTTTATCTAAAATTTGAGACTGAGAGGATGCCCATGCGCTTATTCTATTCTTGTAAGGTCTTGAGTTATAATACTCATCTGCTTCCTTAGCCGTAACTTCTTCAACTTTTCCAATAATCCTTACTTGACGTCTAATACTTTTCCAGTGGAAGCACATTGAGGCTTTTTGGTTTTCTTTAAGCTCACCACCCTTTTTACTGTTAAAATTTGTATAAAAAACAAAACCTTTATCACTCAGTCCTTTTAATAAGACCATTCTAACATTAGGCTGATTTTGTTTATTCGATGTAGCTACTGCTACAGCATTGGGGTCGTTAATTTCAGTTTCTTCAGCTTTTGCAAACCACTTTTTAAATAAATCTACTGGATTATCTATATCTTCAAAACAACTATCTAACCCTAATGAATTTTTGCCATTTTTTTGATTCATATATTTAATAAAATAACTTATATATTAAATTATTATGTCTTTTAATACTTTTGGAAAATTATTTAGGTTTACTACTTGGGGAGAATCTCATGGACCCGCCATTGGATGTGTAGTTGATGGCTGTCCTCCTAATATTCCTTTATCTGAAAAAGATATACAAATAGATATGGACAGAAGGAGACCTGGACAATCAAAATTTACTACCCAAAGGAAAGAGCCAGACAAAGCAATAATTCTCTCAGGAGTTTTTGAAGGGAAGACTACAGGTACGCCTATTTCAATAATAATTTATAATGAAGATAAAAAATCAAGAGACTACGAGTCTATTAAAAATAAGTTTAGACCAGGTCATGCTGATTTTACTTACTTTAAAAAATACGGGATTAGAGACTTTAGGGGTGGTGGTAGACAATCAGCAAGAGAGACTGCTAGTAGAGTTGCAGCAGGAGCTGTTGCAAGAGTTGTTTTAAAAAAAATTTTAGGCAAAAAATTTAATGTGATTGGCGCAGTTACACAGCTAGGTTTAATGTCTTGTGATAAATCAAACTGGAAAGATTCTGAAATAAGAAAAAATCCATTTTTCTGTCCTGATAAAAAATCTGTAAAACTCTGGGAGAAATATCTATTAGCTGTTAGAAAAGCAGGATCATCTTGCGGCGCAATAATCGAACTTCGGGCTAGTGGAATACCTGTAGGCTTAGGCGCACCAATCTATTCTAAACTTGATACTGATATAGCAGCAGCATTGATGAGTATTAACGCAGTCAAGGGAGTAAATATTGGATCTGGTATGAACGCAGCTTTTCTTAGTGGTGAAGAAAACTCAGATGAAATGAGTAAAAACTCAGGAAAAATAAAATTTAAAACCAACCATGCAGGTGGAATACTTGGAGGTATATCTTCAGGTCAAGATATAATTGCTTCATTTGCAGTAAAACCAACATCATCAATTTTAACGAGTAGAGATACGATTGATAAAAAAGGAAAAAATACAAAAATTTCTGTAAAGGGCCGTCATGATCCTTGTGTAGGTATTAGAGCAGTTCCAATTGGGGAAGCAATGATTAATTGCGTTCTACTCGATCACTTATTAATGCACAGAGCTCAGTGTGGTTAATTAATATTTTTATTTTTACTTTTAGCTAGAATAATATTTGAGTTCAAAGTTTCTTCAATCTTACTTGCGATAGATTTGCTATCTAGTCCTGCTATCTCATACATTTTTTCTGGAGTATCTTGATCGATAAAGATATCTGGTAAAGTCATCGATCTAAACTTAAGACCCTTATCGAATACTCCTCTATCAGATAAAAATTGCATCACATGAGAACCAAAACCTCCAATAGATCCTTCCTCAATAGTAATTAAAACTTCATGATTTGAAGCCACTTCCATTATTAATTTTTCATCTAGAGGTTTTGCAAATCTGGCATCTACAATTGTACAAGTTATACCTTTCTTTAATAAAGCTTCAGAAGCTTCCTTGCATTGCTCCAAGCGTGTACCAAAATTAAGCAAAGCAACTTTCTTACCCTCTTGAATAACTCTACCTTTTCCAATTATTAAAGTTTCATTAATTGAAGGCAAATTTATTCCAACTCCATTTCCTCTAGGATATCTAAAAGCTGAAGGACGATCGTTAATGTTTACTGAAGTATTGATCATTTTAACAAGTTCTGCTTCATCGCTTGCAGCCATAACCACAAAGTTAGGTAAAGTTGATAAATATGTAATATCAAAAGAACCTGCATGAGTTGGTCCGTCAGCCCCAACTAGTCCTGCCCTATCAATTGCAAATCTAACTGGCAGTGATTGTAATGCTACGTCATGAACAACTTGATCGTAAGCTCTTTGTAAAAATGTAGAATAAATTGCAGCGTAAGGTTTATAACCTTCCGTTGCTAAACCTGCGGCAAAAGTAACAGCATGTTGTTCAGCGATACCAACATCAAATGTTCTTTCTGGGAATTTTTTTTCAAACAAATTTATACCAGTGCCTGAAGGCATAGCACCTGTAATACCAATAATTTTAGTATCTTGTTCTGCGTGTTTTATTAGGGTTTCTGCAAAGACTTTAGTATATGAAGGCGAGTTAGATTTTGATTTTGTTTGTTCTCCAGTCAAAACATTAAATTTTGAAACACCATGATATTTATCTCCTGATTCTTCTGCTGGCTTATAACCTTTACCTTTTTGAGTTCTAACATGTATTAAAATGGGACCCTCATGATTTGAATTTTTTACATTTTCAAATATTTGAACTAAGTTTTCTACATCATGACCATCTATAGGTCCTACATAATAAAAACCAAGCTCGCTAAACAATGTTCCACCTGTAACAATATTTCTAAGCATATCCTCTGCCTTTCCAGCTTTTTGACTAAATCTTTTTGAAAACGCTGATATGACCATTTTTATAGTTTCTCTTAAACTGAAATATAGTTTTCCCGATAATAATTTTGCCAAATAGTTGCTCATTGCCCCTACTGGTCTTGCAATAGACATGTCGTTGTCATTAAGCACTACTATTAATTTTGATTTCAGAGCACCCGCATTGTTCATAGCCTCATAAGCCATACCAGCACTCATTGCGCCATCGCCGATTACTGCAATTACATTGTTTTGATCATTAGAAAGTTTTTTTGCTACGGCCATTCCTAATGTAGAAGAAATTGACGTCGAGCTATGGGCCGCTCCAAAAGGGTCGTATTCACTCTCAGTTCTTTTAGTAAAACCAGATAATCCTCCACCTTTACGTAAAGTTTTAATCCTATCTCTTCGCCCTGTAATTATTTTGTGAGGATAGCATTGGTGACTAACATCCCAAACCAATTTATCTTTTGGTGTATTAAATACATAGTGTAATGCTACCGTTAACTCTACAACTCCTAGTCCCGCACCTAAATGTCCACCTGTTTCAGAAACCACATCAATTAGCTCATCCCTCAATTCATCTGAAATCTGTTTAAGATCACCCTTTTTGAATTTTCTTAAATCAGCTGGAAATTTTATTTGTTTTATCAATCTACCCATTAAAATTTTCTCTCAAATATAAAGTTAATTGTATTAATTAACTCTCTAGCATTTTTTCCATGTTTTCTTAATTTATTCAATATATTTTTCTTTAAGCTTTCTGCATACAAAAAGGCTTTCTTATCTCCCATAAGTTTTAGTAAAGTTGATTTCCCTTTTTTACTATCGTTTTTAACTGGTTTTCCCATTAGTTTACTTGAACCCTTTTTGTCTAAAAAATCATCAGATAATTGAAAAAGTAATCCTATGTCTTCGCCTAGTGAACTTAGAAGTTTTTTTTCTTTTTTACTTTTGTTTGCTATTGTCGCTGCTGCATACAGACAAAAGTTAAACAATTTTCCTGTTTTCTTTTTTTGCATATCGATAATTTGGTGGATTTTTTTTTTCTTTTTTTCAAATTTTAAGTCTAATTCTTGACCTTCTGCAATACCATTATGTCCCGAACAAAGTGCTAAAGATCTGACAAGTTCATTCTTTATTTTTGATTGAACTGGATATTTTTTTTCAGTAATTATTTCAAATGCTAAAGTAAGCAAAGAACTCCCAGCTAAGACTGCAGATGCTTCTCCGTATTTTATATGAGTAGATGGTTTACCTCTTCTTATCGGATCATTGTCCATACAAGGTAAATCGTCATGAATTAAAGAATAAGAGTGAATACATTCAACTGCAGCACAAACATTGATTAATTTTTTTTCTTTAATATTAAATAATTTTCCTGAATCAAGAATAATTGTTGACCTAATTTTTTTACCTCCTGAAATAACTCCATATTTCATCGGTTTTACTAATAATGATGTTTTTTGATTTTTAAGATAATTTATCAAAAATTTATCTATCTTTTTTGCATTCTTAATAAGTTTTTTTTTAATCATTAATTTTACTTTGCGAGATTTCTTTAAATTTTTTTTTAAATAGTTCATCGACGTACTTATTTAATTGAACTAATCTATGGTAATCACTTTGATAGTCTTCTAAATTTCCCTCTTGATTTTCAAGTTTACTTAATATTTCATTAATTTCATCTTTAGCTTCTTTTAATGATTTACTTTTAATATCAGCTGGAATATTTTCAATTTTCATTAATTAATAATAATTACATTATGAAAAATAGCTATTCAAATATTTTTACTTTTAACAAAAAAATTCTCAGTAAAACAATTAAAAGTTTAAAAAATGGAGGTGTTATTGGATTACCTACTGAAACAGTTTATGGGCTTGGAGGTAACGCATATTCAAAAAAAGCTGTTAAAAAAATATTTAAACTGAAGGGAAGACCAAAGTTTAACCCATTAATTATTCATTACTATAATATTAAAGATGCGCAAAAAGATGTTGTATCCAACAAATATTTTGAGAAATTATATAAATCTTTTTGTCCAGGACCTATAACATTTGTTTTAAAAAGAAAAAATACCTCCAAAATAAGTCATCAAGCTTGTGCAAATTTAAGAACTATTGCAGTTAGATTTCCAAAAAACAAAACTACAAGAGACATTTTACGGAAAATAGATTTTCCCTTAGCTATGCCAAGTGCAAACAAATCATCTGGTGTAAGTCCTGTAAATTCTAAAGATGTGTTTGATGAGTTTAAAAAAAAATTAAAAATTATAATTGACGGGGGTAAATGTAAAATTGGAATCGAGTCAACAGTGATCGATTTAACATCAGATCCTAAAATTTTAAGACCTGGGGTTTTAGATAAAAAAGTTATTGAAAATTCATTAAAAATTAAAATTAAAACTCATAGGAAAAAAAATAAAATTCTATCTCCTGGAATGATGAAAAAGCATTACTCTCCCGGAATTCCTGTCATGATAAATCAAAAAACGCACGATGGAAAAAGTGCTTTTATTTATATCGGGAATAAATATAAAAATAAAAAAAATTTTTTTAGTTTAAGTAAGAAAAATAATTTATTTTTGGCTGCTTCAAATTTGTACAAAATATTTAGAATTATAAAAAAAAAGGGATATAAAAAGATACAAATAAACAAAATCCCTAATTACGGTGCTGGTATTGCAATCAACGATAGGATAAATAGAGCATCAAAATTTTAAATGAAGCTAAAAGTACAAAATCTCGTTAAAAAATTTAATTCAATAAATGCAGTGAATGACATTAGCTTTGAAATTGAAAAAAATTCTACTTTAGGATTACTCGGTCCGAATGGTTGTGGAAAAACTACATCAATTGGTATGATGTTAGGATTGATAACGCCAACAAGTGGTAAAATATACATTGATGATACCTGTTTAAAGCCTAAAAACAGAATTGAGTTGTTAAGCCTAATGAACTTTGCATCACCTTATATTGAATTACCGAAAAAACTTACCGTAAAACAAAATCTTGAAGTTTACGCTAGGCTTTATGGTGTTGTTGAAATTAATAAAAGAGTAGATGAAATGGTGTTGGATCTAAATTTAAAAAATTTTTTACATAAAAAAACCGGAGAACTTTCATCTGGTCAAAAAAATCGAGTATCACTTGCAAAGTCACTTATTAATAAACCTAAGCTACTATTTTTAGATGAACCAACAGCTAGCCTTGATCCAGATGTAGGAGATTTTGTAAGGGAGTACATAGAAAAATATAAAAAAAATAATGAACTCACGATACTTCTGGCTTCTCATAACATGAAAGAAGTAGAGAGATTGTGCAACAAAATAGTTATGATGAAAAAAGGTGAAATTGTAGACAGTGGCACTTGTGATCAATTAATTAAAAAGCATGGAAGACAAAATTTAGAGGATACATTTTTAAAAATAGCTAGGAGTAATAGTGAATTTAAATAAGATTTTTGCACTTAGCTTGAGACACGTATATTTAATTAAAGGTTCTTTTCCGAGAATTTTAGATTTAATTTATTGGCCCACCATTCAAATATTTCTTTGGGGATTTATTTCAAAATTTTTTACTTTAAATTCCTCATATTTTGAAAACACTGTTGGTATAATTTTAAGTGCTGCAATACTTTATGATTTTCTTTTTCGATCAAGTATTAGTTATAATATGATGTTTCTTGAAGAAATTTGGAGTAGAAATTTTACTAATTTATTTATTGCTCCTATAAAAATAAGTGAAATAATTGCAGCACTTACTTTTACTGCAATATTTAGAACATTAATTGGCTTAGTCCCTGCAGCTTTATTGGCAATACCTTTATTTGGCGTATCAATATTTAAAATAGGAATACCGCTAATTTTTTTACTAATCACACTTTATATTTTTGGTGTTACTTTGGGACTTTTAGTCACTTCGGGCCTTATAAGATTTGGCCCCTCATTTGAGAATATTGCATGGGCGAGTTTGTTTTTTTTAGCTCCATTAGGATGCATTTACTATCCAATAGAAATTCTTCCAGATTGGTTACAAATTATTGCAAAATTACTTCCATTAGTGCACATTTTTGAAGAGATGCGAAATGTCTTAATTCATGATATTGTAGATTACTATCAAATACTCAAAGCAATAATTATATCTTTTATATATTTTGTTTTTGGGATAATTATATTTTATCTTTCATATGATGGTGCTAAAAATAGAGGAACTTTGATAAACATGGGTGAATAACATATGCATAAAAATATCAGTGAAATAAAAAAATTAGAAAGCCCCCCGCAAGTAATCAAGAATTTATTTGATAAAAATGAGATTGAAAAATTTTTTACCCTATACAAAAAGTTACCAACTACTGTTCATAATAAAAAACAAAATGTAATAAAAAAAAGATGGCTTAAAAATTATAGCGAAGAATTAGAAAATCTTTTTTACAATAAGGTTAAAAATGAAATTGGTGATTTTAAAATGGATAACTTAAAAGATGAAAGGAATGATGATATTTTAGGTCTATTTCAAGAAAGCTATAATCCTATTGGTCTACATGTTGATGCTGGATTTAATCTCGATGAAATTATATTTAAACAAACTTTAATACCGCTAACTTCAAAAGGAAGTACTGTAATTTTTAAGAATAAATTTTATGGAAACTCAACAAATTTTACCACAGATGAAAATGAGCTTAAAATTAAAGATCTAAAATATGGTCAAAATATAAGATCATCTGAGCATCTTAAAATGTACGATAAAAAACCTTTTGATACGCTTGCTCATAAAAAATATTTAAATCATGAGAAAATTGAAAATTTAGCTGGTCTGGAAATTGACTTAGTTTATGAATGGGAACTAGGTTCAATGCTTATTTTCGATAGGACTAGACTTCATTGCTCATCAAGTGTGATTGAAGGGAAGAAAATTGGTCTGACTACATTTACTAAAAAGTAAAAATTTTTAAGTTATGCCTAATAAAATTTCAAGAAGCTTAGTAAAGTTAATTCTACCTGTTATTTATAAAATATTAGTCAAATTTAAGTTAAATAGACGAGTAATAAATTTTTTAAGCGATAAAAGTTATAGAAGTAACGATCAGTACAATTTTTCTAGCTTAATATCAGGTTTATTGAAAAATGAAAAAATAATATCTTTGGATGTTGGTGCTCAAGGAGGTTTTAATTCTGATAAGTTTTTTCCTTCTAAGTATAATTGTTTTTTTAAAGAAATACTTATTGAACCAATTAATTCAGAAGCTGAAAAGCTTGAAA
>ATTF01000020.1 GCA_000419545.1 Candidatus Pelagibacter ubique HIMB058 | reverse complement strand
AGCTAACTTTCCTTTCTGTACAATAGATCCAAACATTGGAATTGTAGATGTGGTTGATGAGAGGTTAGATAAATTAACTGAATTATCAAAATCTAAAAAAAAAATTTATACTAATATTACTTTTGTTGATATTGCAGGATTAGTAAAAGGTGCTTCTAAAGGTGAGGGATTAGGTAATAAATTCCTATCTCACATAAGAGAAGTCGACGCAATAATTCATTTAGTGAGATGCTTTGAATCTGAAAAAATTACACATGTAAATTCAAAAATTAACCCTGTTGAAGATTTAGAGACCATAAAGACAGAGATTATATTATCAGACATTGATATTATTCAGAAAAAGCTTGAAAAAGGAAAGAAAAAACTTCTTGAAGAAAAACAGATAAAAATTTTAGAGGAAAAGCTCAATCAGTTAAACGAAGGTAAAGAAATATCCATTAATGATTTAGATGAAAAAAAATTCTTAACTTCTCTGGGCCTTTTAAGCATAAAGCCAAAAATTATTGTTTGTAACGTAGATGAAGGAAGTTTAGCAAATGGAAACACTTTTACTAAAGAAGTTCAAGATAAATATTCTAATGAAAAGGTGGTTACTATTTGTGCAGATATAGAAGATCAAATTATGGGTTTAGATAACAATGAAAGAGAAACTTTCATGAAAGAGATAGGTTTAAATAAAACAGGTCTTAATCAATTAATTAAAGAAGGATATGAACTTTTAAATCTTGATACCTTTTTTACCTCTGGCCCAGAAGAAAGTCGGGCATGGACAGTAGAAAAAAATACTATTGCACCAAAAGCAGCAAGTGTCATTCATACTGATTTTGAGAAAAATTTTATTAGAGCAGAAGCTGTAACATGTGAAGATTTTATAAAATATGGTAGTGCAGAAAAGTGTAAAGAGAATGGAAAATTAAGAATTGAAGGTAAAGATTATATTGTTAAAGATGGAGATGTTTTATACTTCAGAGTCAACCCTTGACCAAATCTTTTTCATGCTCAAATAAACCAAAGTAGTTAGAAGAATTAAATAAATAATTACTTTAACACCTGTTCTATGTCTCTCTTCTAATTCTGGCTCAGCGGCCCAGGATAAAAACGTTGTTACATCTTTAGCCATTTGATCAACAGTTGCTTGAGTGCCATCAGAATACTCAACAATGTCATCGCTCAGAGGTGATGCCATTTTAATTTTATTTCCAATCATATATTTATTGTAATAAACACCATCGTCTAAAGTTACATCTGCTGGAGGATCTTCGTATCCCATCAGTACTGAGTAAATATAATTTGAGCCACCTGGTCTAGCTTTTACTAAAACTGACATATCAGGAGGATATGCTCCACCGTTTGCAGCAATTGAAGCTTTTACATTAGGATATGGATTTTTAAATTTATCTGCTGGTCTTCCAGGTCTTATGAACATTTCTCCTTGTTCATCTGGACCATCTTCAATTTCTATACTTGCAGCTATAGCCTTTACTTCTTGCTCTGAAAACTCAGGACCGCCAGGCTCACCAAGATTTCTATAACTTAGGTATTGCATTGAATGGCAAGATGCACAAACTTCTTTGTAAACTTGAAAACCTCTTTGTAACGATGCTCTATCAAATTTTCCGGTAATACCTTTGAAGCTCCAATCAACTTTTAAGAGCTCGCCCCCTCCACCGGCGCTAAATGAATTTGATATCGACGCAAAAAATAGAGTGAATATTACTAAAAGATTTTTAAATTTAAATCTTTTCATTATCTTTCCTAGCAAGAGCTGGATCTGCTCCACCAGTAAGCACTGGTTCTGAGATACTCATTGGAACGGGATCTGTTTTTTCTAATAATCCAACTACTGGTAAAACAATAATAAAGTGCGCAAAGTAATATAGCGTTCCTACTCTAGCTAGAACTAAATATATTCCTTCTGCTGGCATCGCTCCCATGTAACCAAGCATAAGAACGTCTAAAACTAATATCCAATAAAACTGTCTGTAGATTGGTCTGAATACAGCTGATCTTACTTTCGAAGTGTCTAACCATGGTAAAACAAATAATATAAAGATTGCGCCAAACATTAATATTACACCGCCTAGTTTATCTGGCACAGATCTTAAAATTGCGTAGAAAGGTAATAAATACCACTCTGGCACAATGTGTGCTGGAGTTACCAATGGGTTTGCAGGAATATAATTATCAGAGTGTCCTAAAACATTTGGAGAAAAGAAAACAAAACCTGCAAAAATAATCATGAACATCAATAATGCAAAAGTGTCTTTAATTGTAATGTATGGATGAAAAGGAACCGTATCTTTAGATGGTTTCTTTATTTCAATACCTACAGGGTTGTTATTTCCTGGAACATGAAGTGCCCAAATATGTAAGACTACTAATCCTAAAATTAAAAAAGGTATTAAGTAGTGCAAGCTAAAAAATCTATTCAAAGTTGGATTATCAACTGAATATGCTCCCCACAACCAAGTGGTTATACTTTCACCAACTAATGGTATTGCGCTAAATAAATTTGTAATTACTGTTGCTCCCCAGAAACTCATCTGTCCCCATGGTAAAACATAGCCCATAAAAGCTGCTGCCATCATTAATAGATAAATTAATAAACCAATTATCCAAATTACTTCTCTTGGTGATTTGTAAGATCCATAAAACAAAGATCTAAAGATATGGATGTAAACAGCTAAAAAGAACATAGAGGCTCCGTTACTATGAATATATCTAATTAACCATCCATAGTTTACGTCTCTCATTATATGTTCTACGCTTGCAAATGCTAAATCAGCATGAGCAACGTAATGCATTGCTAAAACTATTCCCGTGATAATTTGAGTTAATAAACAAAAAGTTAAAATTCCCCCAAATGTCCACCAGTAATTTAGGTTTTTTGGTGTCGGGTAATCTGTTAAGTGAGATCCAAGAGTTAAAAGTGGAAGTCTATCATTAAACCATTTTCCAATTTTAGACTTAGGTGTATATTCGTGATCACTCATAATTATTTATCCTATCTTAATTGTGTTGTTATCTACAAATTCAAACTTTGGAATTTCCATATTAGTTGGGGCTGGTCCTTTTCTTATTCTGCCCGAAACATCGTAGTGTGATCCGTGGCAAGGACAAAACCAACCGTTGTAATCTCCTTTATCCTTTAAAGGCACACAGCCTAAATGAGTACAAACTCCAAGCATTACTAACCATTCATCTTTTCCATCTTTTACTCTTTCCTCATCTTTTTGAGGATCTGGTAAATCAGATAAATTAACTGCTCTTGCTTCTGCTATTTCTTCTGGAGTTCTTCTTTTTAAGAAAACTGGTTTTCCTCTCCATAAAACTGTAATTGAATTTCCAGGTTCAATTTGACTGATATCTACCTCAGTTGTTGCTAAAGCTTGTTGAGCTTTATCTGGATTCATTTGATGCACTAAGGGCCAAACCACAGCTCCAAGTCCTACTGCTCCTATTGTATAGCTTGCCGTAAATAAAAAATCTCTACGATTAACTTTTTTTTCTTCTTTGCTCATTTATGTTTGTGTTTATAATGTAAATATTTAATAAAACTATATTATTAAATTTTCTAGGGTCAGAATGACACATAATTTAAGCAATAATAATGCACATAGCTCTTTATAAACCTGATATTCCCCAAAATACTGCGGCGATCATTAGATTGGGTGCCTGTTTAAATCTAAAAATTCATATTATTGAACCTTGCGGCTTTAATTTGCACGACTCTAGATTTAAAAGAGTGGTGATGGACTATATGGGTATGAGTAGAATATTTAGATATGAAGACTACGATGATTTTATAAAAAAGAATAAAGACAAAAGAATAGTTTTAATGACAACTAAAGCAAAAAAACATTATCATAAGTTTAAATTTAAAAAGAATGACATGATGCTCTTTGGTAGAGAAAGTGCTGGAGTACCTGAAATTTTACATAAAACTATAAAAAATAGAATTAAAGTCCCGATGAATAAAAAAACTCGATCACTTAATGTGGCTATGAGTGTAGCTATAATTTCAGCTGAAGCACTTAGGCAGAATAATTTATTGAAATAATGATTAATTCAGAATTTAGAAAGAAAATGGCGGATAGTTGGTTTTCTTACCTACAAATGCAAATTTGTAAATCATTTGAACAACTTGAAAATAATAAGTTACAATTTACAAAAAGAGATTGGCATAAGAAAAAGGTATCAGAAGGTGGAGGAACTTCTTATCTTTTAACAGGAGGAAAAATCTTCGATAAAGTTGGAGTTAACAAATCGACAGTCTCAGGAGTATTTCCAAAAAAATTTAGATCTAAAATCTTAGGAGCTGAAAAAAAAGGAAAATATTGGGCTTCAGGCGTTTCAGTAGTAGCACATATGAAAAACCCTAAAATTCCAGCAGTACATTTTAATACAAGGTTTATTGTTACTTCTAAAGAATGGTTTGGTGGAGGAATGGATGCAACACCAAGTCATGAAGATAAAAAAGAAAATAAATTAATTCATGATGGTTTAAGAAACGTATGCTTAAAAAACAAAAAAAATTATAAAAAATATAAAAAATGGTGTGATGAATATTTTTATTTACCTCACCGAAACGAAGCAAGGGGTATTGGAGGAATTTTTTTTGATTATGAAACAAAAGATTGGATTAAAAATTTTAAGTTTGTAAGAGAGCTAGGGTTAGCGTTTATAGATATTTCTAATAAAGTAATTAATAGAAAAAAAAAATTAAAATATTCAAAAAAAGATAAGGAAAAGCAATTAATTAAAAGAGGAAGATATGTTGAGTTTAACCTTTTATATGATAGAGGTACAAAGTTTGGTTTAAATTCGGGGGGTAACATTGACTCAATTTTAATGTCTTTGCCACCTGAAGCTAAGTGGAAATAATTATGGATAAAGAACCTATTACAGTTAAAGGTCTTGAAAATTTAAAATCAGAGTTAGAAGATTTAAAAAATGTTCAAAGGCCTAAAGTTGTTGAAGCGATTGCTGAAGCAAGATCTCATGGTGATCTAAAAGAAAATGCTGAGTATCATGCAGCTAAAGAACAACAGGCCTTAATTGAAAGTCGTGTTGTTGCTATCAATGATTTAATTGCAAGAGCAAACGTAATTGATGTGACTAAAATCGAAAATAACGGAAAAGTTATTTTTGGCTCAACAGTTAAACTACAAGATTTAGAAAATGATAAACAAATTAATTACAAATTAGTTGGACAAGATGAAGCTGATATTAAAAAAAATCTTATTTTTTTTAAAAGTCCAATAGGAAAAGCCTTAGTTGGAAAAGATAAAGGTGAAATGGTTACAGTAAACACTCCATCAGGTGAAAAAAATTTTGAAATACTAGACGTCGAATATATTTAAGAATTTTGTTTTATTATTTCTTGAACCCTATCATCTGAAATTTTAAAATTATTTTTCATCCATTCTTCTTCAATTTTTCTCAAAACTTTACCCAACAAAACTCCTTCTCTCATTCCTTTATTCATCAAATATTTTCCGTCTATTTCAAATTTATGTGCTTTAGATTTCAGGATATTTTTCATTGCCTCAGAAAAATTTTTAAAGCTATATTTTGAATTTGAAGCAAAGTTTAATATGTTCAGATTTATCAAGTGGCTTTTATCATTTAAATAAATATGCTTCTCGATATCTTTGGTAAAAAAATCTTTATTATTCTGAAGTAACTTTAAATTTTTTGCTAGTAAATTTAGATCATCTTTAATGTCATTAGATACATTATACTTATGACAAAAATATTCATGATTACTGTCCTTATCTATTAATAAAATAGCTAGTAGAAGTTTTAAATTGATTTTAGATGAGCTTAGTATTTTTTTTAACCTGTCTAAACGCTTTAAGTTTGCAAATTCAGGGAAAATGAGATTAAAAATTTCCTTCAAATAAGTGCTTTCATTCAAGTTAATAAAAGATTTTAAATTCAGAATTTTAAATAATTCTACTAAAATTCTCTCTTTTGAAATTTTTTTAATCCCTATTAAATTTTGTTTAATCGCATTATTAGTTGTGGCTTCAACTTTGCTATCATACATAATTTTAAATCTAATAAATCTGATGATACGTAAATAGTCTTCTTCTATTCTTTTGTGTGGATCACCAATAAACTTGACGTTATTGTTTTTTAAATCAACAGTACCCATCTGTGGGTCAAAGATTTTTCCATTTATATCTAAATAAATCGCATTAATAGTAAAATCCCTTCTTTCAGAATCTAGCTTCCAATCATCAATGTATTCTACTTCAGCATGCCTTCCATCTGTTTCAACATCTTTTCTCAATGTTGTAATTTCAAGTTTATGTTTTTTTGATACTAGAGTTATTGTTCCGTGTTCAATGCCAGTATCAACTACTCTAAAATTTGTGTTGTTAAATCGTTCTTTAATTTCCTCGGAACTTAACGTTGTTGCTATATCAATATCGTCAATGTCATCATTGCTTAGATATTTTCTTACACATCCTCCCACAAACCTTGCTGCAATTTTATCGTTTGGAAGACCTTCTTGAAGTTTTTGAAATACAAATTTTAATTCTTTATTTTTATAAAAGGGAAAAAAAACTCTTTTGATTTTGTTTATTAAATTAAAGATTTTTTGCAGCATAGATTTTGGCTGGGGCACTAGGATTCGAACCTAGGATGGCGGTATCAAAAACCGCTGCCTTACCGCTTGGCTATGCCCCAATCTTAATCAACCTGATATATCATATATCAGAAAAATTAAACAGTTTTTGCAATTGAAATCCAAAACTTAGGGTAAATTTTTTTCAAATTAATTCGGGCTTTTTTTGCAGCGTTTAGGTTAATGAAAACCCCGTAACAAACTGACCCAGATCCTGTCATTCTCGAAAAATAACATCCCTTTTGAAGACTAATGTTATTCAAAATTGTTTTTAATCTAGGATATTTTTTTTCAACAACCGATTGTAGATCATTTTTGTTATTAATTAATAAGTTCAAAAAACTAGTCCTTTTTTTTACCGCTTTTTTATTAAATATAGTTTTACTAGAATATTTTTTTATTTTTAAATAAATCTCTCGTGTTGAGCATTTAATTGGAGGTTTTATCAAAACAAAAAAGAATGTTTGTTTAATCTTCTGATTAATAATAGATCCTAAGTTTTTTAAAAAACCCTGGTTATAGAAAAAAAGCTCAAGGTCTGATCCAATTTTTTTTTTGATTATATTGAAATTTTTTTTTGATAATTTCTTTCTTAGAACATATTTCATTACTGTAAATGCGTTGCTAGTTCCTCCTCCTAACCCAGCAAAAACTGGTATATTTTTTTTAACAGCTACTGAATAACAAGAAGAAATCAGTTTTAATTTTCTTAATAAAACTAAAACAGATTTTATTGAATTATCCTTTTTATTAATGAGTTTGGAAAAAGGACCTGTAAAATTTATTTTATCACTTTTTCCATCAATTTTTTTAATTTTTATTTTATCTTTTAAATTGATTAAACAAAAATAAGATTGAATATTATGGAGGCCACTTTTTTGTTTTGAGTTTACTAATAGACTTAAATTAATCTTTGAATAAGAGCTTAAGACCATAAGCTACAGGCCTTTTGTAAGTTTTTCTTCAATAACTTTTTTAAGTTCATCCTCGGCCTTTTCAAGATTTAAAACATAATTCCAATAATATCTGGCTTGAATTTCATTTCCATTTTTCCAAAGAACATCACCATAGTGATCATTTACAATAGGATCTCCAGGCATCAATCTTACTGCTAGCTGGAGGTATTTTTTCGACTCTTTAAATCTTTTTAATTTAAACAAAGCCCAACCCAGTGAATCAATTATGTAAGGATCATTTGATCTAAGCTTGTTTGCTTTCTCTAACATGCTTAAGGATTGTTCGATTTTTACTCCTTGTTCTATCCATGAGTAAGCTAAATAATTAATTACATATGCTTGGTCTGGATTTGCTTTAAGTGATGCTAATAAATCTTTTTCTGCATTTTCCCATTCTCCTATTCTTTCATACGCTACACCTCTTCCATCAGTGGCTTCAGCATATAAAGGATGGTTATTTTTAACTTTACTTATTATCTCAGAATAAAATTTGATAGATTCTTTAAATCTTTCATTGTTTTTTAAAAATTCTGCATAATCAAAAGTTTCATAAATTTCTTTGTTTATTAAATTATCATATGTGTCAGAAATAATTTTGATGGCTTTTTCTTTTTCCTCTTCCTGTAAATAAATTCTTGCAAGCTGTTTTGCTGAATACCAGCTATATGCTTCCCCTTTTTTACTTAAAGAATTATAAATTTTTTTTGCTTCTTTAAAATTTTCAATTTTATAAAAATTTTCAGCTAACAAAGTATCGTATGAATGAAAATCTTCATTTAAAAACTTTGCCAAATTTAAATAAAAATTTGAGAGAGGATAAATTGATTGAGATGATAGCGCATTAGCAGTTATATAAAGTATTTCAGCACTTACGTGTGCTTCATTTTTACAATTAAAAATAGATATATTTTTATTTTCGTTAAGGTCTGCTTTAAATTGATTCAATTTTAAATTCCTTGGGTAAGATTTAAGCGCAGAGTTTACAATTTGTTTCGCTTCATTTGTTTTTCCTGAGTTGCCCATAAAAGACGCATAAAAATAATTATATCTAGAGAAATCAGTTTTTTTGTTAGAAATAAGTTCTTTATATAAATTTTCTGTATTGGGGCTATCAAAATAACAATTAAGAAAAATGTTTTGAATTTTCTTTAAATTTTCAAATCTTTCATCTATTTTTTTTATTTCAATTAAAGCATTGCTAAGATTGCTGGATTTAAGGTTGGACCAATTATTTAAAGAATTAGTCACGTAGTCATTTAAAACTGATCTTTTTGTTTCTTTTGCCTTTTGAAAGTTTTCTTTTGCAAAATCTAATTTAGAGTACTTTAGATAGTAAATCCCTAAAACTAAACGACTTTCAAAAATATTTACATTTTGTCTTTCTAATTTTTTAGAATAGTTAAACGCCTCTCTAAAATTACCAGAGTTAACTAATGAATATAAATATTTTGCTGAATAGTCAGGGTGACTGCTTTCTAGTCCATCTAATTTTCTAAAAAATTTGTATGACTCGTCATATTCATTTTCATTAAAAGCTAATATGCCAGCAAAATAATCAGAAACACGATCAGCTCTATCAAATTTATCCAAAGATTTTGCATGGGATGTGAATAAAAAAGTAATGACAAATAATGCTAGTCCTATACTCTTTAATTTTAATTTAGATAAATACATAAATGAATAAAAAAAATATTAATCCAGTTAAGTTAATTAATTATTACAAACTTATAAATCACAATTTAATTTACAATAACAAGGCAATCAATAGATATAAAAAGGATAATTTTGAGTTATCAGGTGATAAAGCTGAAAATTTAGACAAATTAAAAAAATCAATCTTAAGTTTAAATAATTGCGATCTAAAAAGACTAGCAAAAAATATTGTGTTTAGCGATGGTAACCCCAACTCTAAAATCATGCTTATCGGAGAAGCTCCAGGCGCTAATGAGGATGAGGAAGGTTTACCTTTTGTGGGTCGAGCAGGAGCTTTATTAGACAAAATGCTTGCTGCAATCGATTTAGATCGAAAAAAAGTTTATATATCTAATATCATTAATTATCGGCCGCCAGATAACAGAAGACCAACCGATGAAGAAATTAAAAGATATCTTCCATTTATAACGAAACATATTGAGATTATAAATCCAAAGATCTTAGTCTTACTTGGAAGTACAGCTATGAACGCATTAATAGGAAATGAAGTTGTAATATCTAAAATGAGGGGAAAGTGGATTGAAAAAAAATTTGGGAATTGCAAAACTTCAGTAATTATTACATTTCACCCAGCTTTTTTAATGAGACAGCCAGCACAAAAAAAGATGGCTTGGATTGACTTAAAAATGATAAGAGACAAAAAAATCTAACTAATAAATTGAAAAATAAATTAATCACTGCTGGAGTTGATGAGGTTGGTAGAGGGTGTCTTGCTGGCCCAGTGGTTTCTGCTGCTGTAATACTTAAAGAAGGAATAAACTTAGATCTTTTAAAAGACTCTAAGAAAATTACTTTTAAAAAGAGAATAGAAATTTCAGATCATATAAAATCTTATTCTTATTACGCTATTGGACTAGCATCCGTAGATGAAATTCTAGATTTAAATATTTTACAAGCTTCATTGTTATCGATGAAAAGGGCTTTAGAACAATTAACTGTTAAACCAGATTTAACCTTAATAGATGGAAACTTTGCGCCAAGTGGCTTAAAAAATTATAAAACAATAATTAACGGCGACGAAAAAGTTAAAGTAATTAGCGCTGCTTCAATTATTGCAAAAGTATATAGAGACAACTTAATGATTAAACTCTCTGAAAAGTTTTCAAATTATGCTTGGGAAAGCAACTTTGGTTACGGTACAAAAGCTCATTTAGATGGATTAAAGAAATATGGTGCAACCTCCCATCATAGAAAAGGTTTCAAACCCATACACAAGATATTGTCGAACTAAGAGTCTCTAACACAAGAGGACTCATTTTTTCGTCTAAAGGGTTTGACCATGGATTCAATTTCGGGTTGAATCCAAAAAATGTTAAAGTTTTCAAACCAAATCATTAATGGAGATTGTTTAAAGGAAATAAAAAAAATTCCTGATAAGTCTTTTGATTTAGTTTTTGCTGATCCTCCTTACAACATGCAAATAGGAGAAAAGTTAACTCGTCCAGATGCAAGTAAAGTGAATGGGGTAAATGATAAGTGGGATCAATTTAATAGTTTCGAACATTACGATAAGTTCTGCATTGCTTGGCTTAATGAATGTAAAAGAATTCTAAAAGATAATGGAAGTATTTGGGTTATAGGATCATACCATAATATTTTTAGATTAGGTTACCATTTGCAAAATTTAGATTACTGGTTGCTTAACGATGTTATTTGGAGAAAAAATAATCCTATGCCAAATTTTAGAGGAACTAGATTTACTAATGCACATGAAACTCTTATATGGGCTTCAAAAAATAAAAAATCAAAATATACGTTTAATTATCAATCGTTAAAATGCTTAAATGATGACTTGCAGATGAGATCGGACTGGACATTACCAATTTGCAATGGAAAAGAAAGACTAAAGAAAAACGGAAAAAAAATTCATTCTACACAAAAACCAGAGGCACTTTTGCATAGAATTATTTTAGCTACTACAAACAAAGGTGATGCCATCTTTGATCCATTTTTAGGCACTGGAACAACAGCAGTGGTAGCTAAAAAATTGGGTAGAAAATATTTCGGAATAGAGAGAGATAAAAATTATTTCAAAGCTGCTGGTGAGCGAATAAAAAAAGCTAAGGTAATTGAGGACGAATATTTGGATACTATTGAAAACAATAAATCAAAACCAAGAGTACCTTTTGGTTCTCTAGTAGAACTAGGAATATTAAAGCCAGGTACTATTCTATTTGATCCTAAAAAGAAGATTAATGCTAAAATTATGGCTGATGGAAGTATTAAATATAAAGAGTCAGAAGGTTCGATTCATAAAGTGGCAGCAACAATTATGGGAGCAGAGAGCTTTAATGGTTGGACTTATTGGCATTGTAATATTAATGGATCTGCTGTTGTAATTGATAGCTTAAGACAAAAATTTATCTCAGAAACTAAAGCTTAATTCTTATAAACTTTACCTAAGTATCCTTTTATAAAAAATTTACGTTTTACCAAAAACTTCAAAAATAGATTTCTAACGTTTTGCATAATTTTGCTTGAAAAGTGAAATGCAAAGAAATTCAAATTTGATCTGCTTCTAATAATTTTTGCCCTTTTTGATCTAATTTCAAAATAATTATTTTCTTTATCAAGCTTATCTTTTGTCAATAAATTAAATATTTCAAAAGCACTTTCTATAGACTGTCCGGCACCTTGTGCGAGCGTTGGCAAAAATCCATTAAAAGCGTCTCCAATGTAAAATACCTTTTTATTAGAAGAAGGAATAATTTTTGGTGAAAAATATAAAGGCCATGTTTTTATTTCTTTTTCAAATATATTTTTTAATTTTGGATTTTGTTTTAAAATTATTTCTTGAACTAACTTTTTTACTTTGTCAGGTTCATATTTTTTACATCTCATTATACAAACCATATTAAGTTCTTTTTTTTGATTTATTGGATAAAGAACAATATGACTGTTACTTCCCAGCATTAAACTTATATTCTCTTCATTTATATCAAATTCAGATTTTGATTTTAGTATTACTCTTGCTGCAATAGCTTTTTTAAATTTTGGCTCATTTTTTTTCTTTTCAAAGAATGATCTAGTGTTTGAAAATATTCCATCAGCAGCAATTACAAAATCTACTAGATCATTTGTGTTATCATCAAATTTAATAAGAACTTTGTCTTTAAGTTCAGAGACTTCTTTCGTTTTTTTTCCAAATCTTAAATGCTGAGTGTAAATATCTTCTTTCAAAAATTCGATTAAAGTTGATCTTTGAAGTGTTGTGTATTTTGCTTCAGAGGTATTAAACTTAGATAAGTTTAAATCACATATTTTTTTATTTTGAATATCATAAAAATCTACTGTTCTTGGGTGAAATATTTTTTCATTATTTATTTTATCGAAATTAATTTGATTTAAAATTTTAATGCTATTAGTTGCTAATTGAATACCGTAACCCTCTTCTAAAGATAAACTTTCCTCCCTTTCGTAAACCATAAATTCATGATCGGTATGTTTTTTTAATAAGTTCGCAAGAGTTAATCCTGCTATACCGGCGCCAATGATTGCTATTTTCTTTTTCATTAAAATAAATTTGAAATTTGTCTAAATATTTTCTTTGTGAAACTAGGCATAAATTCTTTTTTATCTTCTAAAGAGTACCAACTGTATTCTGATGGGATCTTATTGGAGAATTTGTAATATAAATTTATATTTAATTTTAAATTAGAAATGGAATTATTATAGTTGTTTAGCAACTTCCAGCTTCTAACATTATTTTCTTTTGACTCTTTAATCATAGGTAAATTAAAATTTTTTAAAAATCCAAGATTGTTTTTTTTGGTTAAAGCAATTTGTTTCTTATTATTTAAAAAACAAAAAATATCATAGTTTTTATTTTTAATCATTTTTTTAGATGTAGTTCTAATTTTTTTAGAAGATTTAAAATACTTACAAGATTTGTTCAAACAGCAAACGACACATTTTGGGTCTTTTGGTCTACAAATTAATGCACCGAATTCCATAAACGCTTCAACAAGATCTGCATTTCTTTTATGATTGAAAAGAATCTTTGAATTTGAATTAACTAATTTTTTAAAATCAATTTTAGCTTCTTTTTTATTTAAATTTCTTGCGAATACTCTTTTTACATTTCCATCTACAGCTATTCTAGGCTGATCGTACACTAAGCCCAGCAAAGCGCTTCCGGTATAATCGCCAATACCTGGAAGTTTTTTTATTTCATCTAAAGTTTTTGGTAGTTTTCCTTTATAAAGATTTATTAGTTGGTTTGAGCATGCATAAAGATTTCTGGCTCGTCTGTAATAACCTAGTCCTTCCCACATTTTTAAAATTTGTTTTTCGTTACTTTTTGAGAGTGACTCAAGCGTTGGAAATTTTTTAGTAAATTTTTTAAAATAAGGTAATACGGTTTTTACTTGTGTTTGCTGCAACATAAATTCACTTAATAACCTGTAATAAACCTTTTTTGGCGACTTTTTGCTCACACGCCACGGTAGATTACGTTTGCTATTATCGTACCATGCTAGAATTTTTTTTGATAAAGTTGGACTTAAATGCATAGTAAAAATAATAATAAATCACAAACCTTCATTCAAGGGCTCAGACCTTTTTCGAGCTCTATACCTAAGACTTTAAAAAAACATCTTAGAAAAGGTGGATACAATTATTCGAACATTGTTGATAATTGGACAAAAATGGTAAGTAAAAAAATTGCTGATGCTTGTTACCCAATAACAGTGAAAATGGGAAAAGAAATGAGAGAAGGAACTTTGGTATTGAATGTTATACATGGCAAAGAGCTAGAGGTTGAGTACGAAAAAAATGAAATCATGGATAAAATAAATAGTTTTTTTGGATACAAATGTATTAGCAACGTAGTACTAAAAATTGTGCAAAATACAATAAAACCAAAAAAAGATTTTCCAAAGATCAAAGATTTTTCAAAAATTGAAGATAAAATGAGCAAAGTTAATGATGATACGTTAAAAAGCTCTCTTAATAATTTTTTAAAGGCATTTAATGAAAGAAATAAATAAAGTTTTTTATACATCGGTTTTTTTATTTTTAATTGCTTTAACTTCTACTGTTAAAGCTAAAATTTTAAGCTTAGGTAATTCTGATGCAAAAGTAACAGTAAAAGTTTTTTCTTCTTTGACATGTCCTCATTGCGCTAACTTCCACATCACAGTTTTTGATAAACTAAAAAAAGACTACATTGATCAAGGTTTAGTAAAATTTGAACATCATGCATTCCCTTTAGATCTCGCTGCGCTAAATGCTGAAGTAATTGTAAGATGTGCCTCAAGTGATGAAAAAAAATTTCAACTACTTGATGAAATGTATAATCAGCAAAGAGTTTGGGCAGTAGGTTCAGATATCAATAAAATTAATGACTCGATAAAAAAAATTGGTTCTGACTTAAATTTATCTGAAGATAATATGAATAGTTGTTTAGAAAGTAGTGATGCTCAGGATAATATACTTAATCAAAGAATAGAAGCTCAAAAAAAATATAAAATCAAATCCACACCTACTATTGTAGTAAATGAAAAAGAATACACTGGCAAAGTAGATTACGAAAAATTTAAAAAAATTATTGAAAAAAATTTATAGATGAAATTTAAAAAACTGGATATTACTGGATTTAAATCATTCTCAGATAAAACAACTTTTTTAATTGAGGAAGGTTTAACCGGTATCGTTGGTCCTAATGGATGTGGAAAGTCTAACATTGTAGAGTCTTTAAGATGGTGCATGGGAGAAAACTCTGCAAAAAGCATGAGAGGTTCTGGTATGGAAGATGTAATTTTCTCAGGAACTTCTAACAGGCCTTCCAAAAATATTTCTGAAGTAACTTTATTATTAGATAATCAAAATAAAGAAGGTCCGCCACAGTTTAAAGATTTTGAGGAAGTGTCAGTAAGAAGAAAAATTGAAAAGGATAAAGGTTCAAAATATTACATAAATGATAAAGAAGTACGGGCTCGTGATGTTCAAACGCTCTTTGCAGATTTATCGACTGGAGCTCATTCGCCTTCTTTAATAAGTCAGGGAAAAATTGGTCAACTTGTTACTGCTAAACCAATTGAGCGAAAGTCTATTTTAGAAGAGGCGGCAGGAATTTCTGGTATTCATGCTAGAAGACAAGAAGCGGAAACAAGATTAAATGCAGCTGAAAATAATTTAAAACGCGCTGATGAACTTAAAAGACAACAACAAAAACAATTAGATAATTTAAAAAAACAAGCTGAAGAAGCAACGAGATATAAAGAAATCTCAAAAGAAATTAAAAAAGCTGAAGCAGGTTTATATTATTTAAAGTTAAGAGAAATCGAGCAAGATAAAAAACAGATTCAAGAAAAACTAGGTGAACTAGAAGATGATATAAGTGCTGTTAACATCGACTTTAATCATAATAATTCTTTATTAGACGAAGAAAATAAAAAACTTTCTCCTCTTAGAGATAAAAAAATGGAGAGCGCTGCAAGCTTACAAAAACTAAATTTGGACATGACTAATCTTGAAGAAGAAGAGTCTAGAGTAAAATCACTTCAAGAAAAATTAGAAAAATCTATTAAAACAATAGAATCAGACTTAGAAAGAGAAAAAAGTATTTCTTTAGATGCAGATTTAAATGAAAAAAGAATTTCAAAAGAAAAAGAAGAGCTTTTAAACACAGAAAATAGTTTGCTTCAGGTAGAGGCAAATTCATCTAGAGAACTGAGAGAGTCAAAAGGACAGCTCGATACTCTTCAAAGTCAACTGGATACTATGCTTGATCAAATAGAAAAAGACATTGATGAAGATAGAAAATTATCTAAAGAGAGATTTCAAGATTTAAGACAATTAGTCAAAAGCATAACATCATCTCAAGAAGATTATGCAGAAAAGTTTGGAAAAGATAAATCTATTCAAAGTGACTCGATTAAAAGAAAAGAGAGAATTAAGAATATTGACGTAGAATTAGAAAATTGGAGAAGCCTTAAATCAAATTCAGAAAAAATGATATCTGAATTAACTGATAGAAAAAATAAGTTACTTGCTGAAATTAATGAGAACCAAAAAAATCCAGAACGAATAGCAACCTCTAAAGGACAAAATCTTCAGAACTTGGAAAACACTAAAAGAAGAAATGAAGAAATAGAAAATGAATTAATTGAAGCAGAAAAAAAATATAACTTGATCAATCAAAATATTAAAGAAATTCAATCCAAACTTTCTGATTTAAAAGAAAACAAGGCAAGAAATGAAGCAACAATAGAGGGAATAGAAAATAGAAAGAAAGATTTATTATACTCAGTAAAAAGTGAACTAAATATTGATAATGAAAACTCTATATTGTCTCAATCTGATTTAAATAATGTATCTCCAGAAAATCTACCTTCTTTAGAAGACCAAACCCAAAAAACTGAAAAAATTAAAAAACAAAGAGAGTCTCTTGGTTCTGTTAATTTAAGAGCAGATGAGGAAACTAAAAAATATGAAACTGAAATAAAAAAGATGGAAGATGATAGAGCTGACTTATATTCTGCAATTGTAAAACTTAAATCTAGTATTGAAGAATTAAACCAAAAAGGAAGAGAGAGACTTTTAGAAGCTTTTACGAAAGTAAATAGAAAATTCAACGAAGTTTACACAAAATTATTTAATGGAGGATCAGCTAAAATTGAACTAGTAGACTCAGATGACCCATTAGAGGCTGGCTTAGAAATGTTTGTTTCTCCTCCAGGTAAAAGATTGCAATCAATCACTTTATTGTCTGGTGGTGAACAGGCTTTAACTGCTTTATCATTAGTTTTTGCAGTTTTCTTGGTTAACCCTTCTCCAATTTGTGTATTAGATGAAGTGGATGCGCCTTTAGATGATGCCAATGTAACAAGATTTTGCACTCTACTTGATGAGTTAACAAAAATAACAAAAACTAGATTTATCATTATTACTCACCATGCTCTTACAATGTCTAGAATGCACAGGCTATTCGGAGTAACGATGGCTGAACAGGGTGTCAGCCAGCTAGTGTCTGTTGATTTACAAAAAGCTGAAGAATTAGTTGCATAGACTAAATGACAATTCCAGAAGATTTTAAAACTCGCCTAAAAATTGCAAAATCAAAGATAAAAAAACAAGCTCAATTAGATAGCGAAAAAAGAGGCTCATTTATGGGGAGTGCTTTTAAATTAGGCACAGAGTTGGTATCTGCTGTTGCGGTTGGGACAATAATTGGGTTTATTTTAGATAGTTGGTTTGATACTAAACCTTGGTTAATAATAATTTTCTTTTTTTTGGGTACAGCTGCTGGCATTTTAAACGTAATTAGAACTGCCAACAGAATGCAAAAAGAGGAATAACAAATAATAAAAGATTTTTATGGCAGGCAATCCTATGCAACAATTCAGCGTCCACAAAATTGGACCTGAAATTAATATTGGTGGTGTTGATTTGTCATTTACTAATGCCAGCCTTTTCATGGTTATCAGTGCTGCAATAATTTTAATTTTTTTATTTGTGGGAACTAAAGAGAAAAAAATTATTCCAGGAAAAGTTCAACTAATTGCCGAAATGTTTTACACCTTTGTAGCAAAAATGATTAGTGATACTGCCGGATCAAAGGCAAAACCCTACTTTCCTTTTATCTTTAGTCTATTTATGTTCGTTTTATTTTGTAACATGGTGGGTATGCTGCCCTACTCATTCACAGTAACAAGTCATATCATTGTTACTTTAATAATGGCTTTATTTATTTTTATTGCTGTAACAATAATTGGATTTGCTAAACATGGGTTTAAATATTTAAGTATATTTGTTCCAAGCGGAGTTCCAGCAGTGCTTTTACCTTTAATTACAGTTATTGAAATTATTTCATATTTAAGTAGGCCTGTAAGTTTATCTGTTAGATTGTTTGCAAATATGATGGCAGGTCATACAATGTTAAAAGTTTTTGGAGGATTTGTAATAAGTTTAGGATTATTAGGTGGTTGGTTACCACTTAGTTTTTCAGTGGCATTAACAGGCTTAGAAATACTTGTAGCTTTTCTGCAAGCTTATGTTTTTGCAATATTAACCTGCATCTATTTAAATGATGCATTAAATTTACACCATTAATTAAAGGAGGAAAAATGGAGTTAGAAGCGGCAAAAATGATTGGAGCAGGTCTTGCTGCAATCGCATTAGCAGGAGCTGGGGTTGGTATCGGAATTATTTTCGGTAACTACTTATCAGGTGCTATGAGAAATCCGTCTGCAGCACAAAAACAATTTCCTAATTTGCTTTTAGGATTTGCATTGGCTGAGGCAACAGGATTATTTGGACTAGTTGTGGCTTTAATTATTTTATTTGCGTTTTAAATAAAATATGAAGCGATACCTTAATTTTTTTATAGCATTAATTGCTATACAAGGAGATTTGTATGCAGCTGAGGCTGGGATGCCTCAGCTGGATCCAAAATATTGGGCATCGCAAGCTTTTTGGCTAATACTGGTTTTTACAGTTTTGTATTTTTCGATATCAAAATTTTATCTTCCAAAAATTAAAAACAATTTAGATGATAGAGAAAATAGAATTAAAGATGATATTGAAGATGCTAATAAATCTAAAGAGCTCTCTGAGAGTAAACTTAAAGAGTATGAAAAAATTTTAGAAGAAGCCAAAAAAGAAGTCATTAAAATACAAATAGAGTCTAAAGCAAAGTTAGATAAAGATATTCACGAGAAAAAAGAAAAAATTGAAAAAGAAATTGAGAAAGAATTAATTCAAGCTCAAAAAGAAATTGCTGATCTTAAGAAAAATTCTATTTCAGACATACATAATATTTCAAAAGAGATTGCTGCAAATATTATTGAAAATATATCTGGAGATAAATTAAATGAGAGTAGTATCAAGGCTGCTGTAGAAGAAATTTCTAAAAAAAATGTAGGTAAATATTTATGACAATAGATGCAACTTTTTGGGTAATGGTATCTTTTTTCCTATTTATAGGATTACTAATCTATTTTCAGATACCTCAAAAAATCAAAAATACTTTAGAAGAAAATATCTCAAGTATTAAAGATCAAATTAATGAAGCTAATAAACTTAAGGAAGATGCAAAAAATATTTTAATTGAACACGAGAAAAAAATAAGTAATTCAAAAGCTGAGGTTAAATCTATGATTTCTAAAGCAGCTGATGATGCTGAAAAAAATATGATTAAGACTAACGAAAATTTTCATAACCTAATGGAAAATAGAAAGCGAAATGCAGAAGAAAGAATTAAACAACTAAAAAATCAAGCTCTAAAAGATATTAAAAATACCTCAGTTATAATAGCGATTGAAGCAGTGGAGAAATTACTAAAAAATTCTCTAGATAAAAGCAAATTAGACAAAATTTATATATCTAGTATTGAAGAAACAAAATTAGCACTTAAGAAAAAATCCAGTTAGAATAGGCCATACTCACAATGGCAAAAAAAATAATAGTTATAGGCTCTGGTTTTGGAGGATTAGCTGCGGCGTTAAGATTAAAGGCTAAAGGATACAAGGTCACTTTGGTTGAAAAACATCCTGATCTAGGGGGTCGAGCAAGAATTTTCAAAAAAGGAGAATTTATTTATGATGGTGGGCCAACAGTAATTACGGCACCTTATCTTTTTGAAGAACTATTTAAATTATTTAATAAAGATATTTCTGATTATGTAAAAATTGTGCCTTTAGATTTATGGTATCGCTTTGTATTTAATAGCGGTGAAACATTTGATTACAATGGTGATGCAAAATCAATGGAAGACCAAGTTAAAAAGTTTTGTCCTGAAGATTACGCGGGATATCTTAAACTAGTAGATTTTACTGAAAAAATTTTTGATAAAGGTTTTACTGATTTATCAGATAAACCATTCAACAATTTTACTTTTATGATGAAGCAAATTCCTTCATTATTAAAATTAAAAAGCTATAAATCTGTTTATAGTCTTGTTTCAAATTATATCTCAAATGAAAAATTGAGAAGAGTATTTAGTATGCATCCATTGCTCGTAGGTGGAAATCCTTTTAGCACAACTTCTATTTATACTTTGATACTTTTTTTAGAAAAAAAATGGGGAATACACTACTCAATGGGTGGAACAGGTAGTGTGGTAAAAGCACTTGAAAAACTAATGATTGAAGAAAATATTAAAATTATAAAAAATGCTGAAGTAACCGAGATATTGACTGAGAATAAAAAAGTTAAAGGTATAAAAGTGAATAATTCAAAAATAATTAATTCAGATTATGTAATCTGTAATTCGGATCCACCTAATGTTTATAATGACCTAATAAAATCAAAAGAAAATTATGACTTTTTATTTAAACAAAAAATGAAAAGAATGGATTATTCTATGGGATTATTTGTTTATTATTTTGGGTCAAAAAAGAAATACGAAAATGTAGCCCATCATACTATTTATTTTGGAAATTCATATAAGGAACACTTAAATAAGATATTTGAAAAAAAAGAATTGTCAGAAGATATAAGTTACTACCTTCACAGACCTTCTGCAACTGACCCAAATATGTCTCCAAATGGTCAAGATGCATTTTACGTTTTAGTCCCTGTTCCAAATAATTTGTCAAAAATTAATTGGGTTAAAGAGGGGGAGAAATTTAAAAATCTTGTTTTAGATAAAATGAACCAAACGGTCTTACCTGGTATAAAGGAAAATGTATTGAGTGATTTTTATTTAACACCAGATTACTTTGAAATTGACTTAGCTACAAAATATGGCTCGGGTTTCTCGATACAACCTAAATTTTCGCAATCAGCATATTTTAGATTTCATAATCAATCTGAAATTTTTAAAAATTTATATTTTGTAGGTGCAGGGACACATCCTGGCGCTGGAATGCCTGGCGTCCTATCTTCAGCTAAAGTTTTAGATAAACTTTTTTAATGAATAAAAATTTATTACAAATTCATGCAAAATCATTTTATTGGGCAAGTTTTTTTCTTTCAAAAAAAATTTTCTATCAGTGTTCAGTGCTTTATAATTTTTGTAGAACTTTGGATGATATAGTAGATAGTGAAAAACAATTAGAAATAAGAAAAAAAGAATTCTCAGATTTCAAAAATGATTTTTTAAATAAAAACTTGAATAATCAGATTATAAAAGAGATGTGGGATTTAATAAATTTGCAGAACATCTCTAAAATTGTTGTTCTTGATTTATTTGATGGTGTTGAAACTGATCTAAAGAAAAGTTTAAAAATTATTTCAAAAAAAGATCTTCTAATTTATTCTTATCGAGTAGCTGGCACAGTGGGTTTAATGATGTCTAAAATTTTAAATGTAAGAAATGATGAAGCTTTACTTGGCGCTATAGATCTTGGAATAGCAATGCAATTAACCAATATCGCTAGAGATGTAGTAGAAGATAAAAAACGTAATAGAGAATACATTAATCATGATTTTTCTTCTATTAAGCAAACAATTTTAGAGGCAGAGAATTTTTATAATATCTCTTTCAAAGCAATTAAAAGCATCCCGATTAAATCTAGATTTTCTGTCATTGTTGCTAGAAGAATTTATAGGAAGATTGGGCATCACATTATTAAGAGAGAAAGTATCGAAAATTATAACAAATCAGGCAAAATTTTCGTGCCAACTTATGGAAAAATTATTGAGTCTTTTTTGTCTATCATTGATTTTTTTAGATTATTGTTTCCTCAAAATAAAAAGTACAATAATGAAAAACATGAGTTATTAAGCAAAGAAATAAATTTAAATGAAAGAATTTGACTACGTAATAATTGGTGGAGGTTGTGCAGGTTTGTCTTTAGCGTATGAACTAGAAATAAATAATAAGCTGAAGGATAAAAGTTTAGCTATTATTGAAAATAGAGAAAAATATGAACGTGACAAAACCTGGTCATTTTGGAAAGTTTTTGATCACAACTTTCAAGATTGTGTAATTAAAGGTTGGAATAACTTTACAATAAATACACCAGATGCTTCTCTTGAATTAAAGAGTGAAAAATTTCCATACCAAAGTATTGATAGCGGTAAATTTTACAACAAAGTAAATGCAGAATTAAAATCTAATAAAAATATTAATTTTTTTAAATCTTTAAATGAAATTGATTCTTCCAATTCAGTTATTTTCAATAGTGTAAATGAGTCGCCGCCTGATAAATCAAAGTTATGGCAACATTTTCAAGGAATAGAAATTGAAAC